>NZ_KV817530.1:34125-51802 GCF_001814685.1 Prevotella sp. HMSC077E09
CGTCGGCGAGGGAGGCTATGGCCATAGCAAGGAGTGGGTGGCATCGAATGCAGCCGTCGAGAACCCTACCGTAGCCCCTATCATCGACATTATCGACCGCGCCCAGCGTGCAGGTAAGATACGCACCCTCGATATGAATAAGTTCCTCATACAGCAAGCCTCGGGGCGTGCCTCGGGGGGACACATTATCCCCACCACCAGTGATGTGCGTGGCATTGCCCAGGACTCCTTTAAGGACTCGCTCATCAAACGCCTTACCGATGTCCTCGACCGCATCTCCACAGAGGGTATCCCTGCCAGCGTGGCATTGAACGAACTCGAACAAAAACAACAACTGCGTGATCAAGCGCGTAAATATGGAAGTAAAGAATGAGAGTAACAAACTTAGAAAAGGGCGAGGACTACAACCTCAAGCCCGACACACAGATACAGGTAGAACGTACCAATCCGTTCTTCAACGATTATGGCGAGCAGACCACACCGCTTGAGTTGCCCACCTCCGAGCGCAACCGCCGTCTGCTGGGCTTCCCCGACTCCTTCGGTCGCCGTGTCAAGATGTCGGCAGTCGATGTGGCCATTCAGGACGGGGAGTATTTCGCTCAGTGCCGTCAGGTGGTGCTGTCGGCTCAGCACAAAGGCAACATCTCCACCTCGTTCTATATCAACGACGGCTCGTTCTATTCTCGCATACAGAAGGTAAAGCTCAAGGACATCTTCAAGGGCGAGTACATTCCTGGTGTGTTCACTCCCGAGCAGGGCATAGAGTTCTGCCGTGGCTTGCGCAGTAACACCAATGAGCAGTACGGCATCTTCCCCGTGCTGCTCACCGACGATTCAGGTGTAGACTCGGGGTTCAACTACAAAATGCTCAATGCCTACGGCAAGCAGAAGGCCATCAAGTCTAAGGATGTATGGATGTGGACGAAACAAGGCTACCAACTTGTGCCAGTTACCACACTGGCTGCTTTCTCCCCCGACGAGTCGGGCGAAGGCTGCGACTTCTATAATGCTGTCCAGCGCACGGAGTATGTCGGCGAAGTACCCATCACCCTCACACCAGGCTACTATATCTCGCCATTCATTCGTGCTAACTATCTTCTGAAGCGCATCTTCGCCCATTTCGGCTATGAGCTGCAAGACAATTTCTTCACCCACACAGAGCCGTTCTCCAAGATGGTGGTGGTAAACAATGTCATGGACGCACTCGTCAATGGGCGCATCAAGGTTGCCGACCTCGTCCCCGATGTTACCTGTGCCGACTTCATCGCCGTGTTCCGCAAGAAGTTCTGTTGTGAGTTTGTGTCCGACGAGGGAAAGCGCACCGCCAACATCATCTTCCTGTGCGAAGCCCTCGCAGCCCGTCCCACCGAAGACCTCACACGTTGCGTTACCGAAGAGCCTACCATAGGCTATAAGGCAGAGAAAGACTACCAGCGTGTAACCATCACCTCCGCAGATAAGGTAGACACCGACCTCTCCGACTCTTACGATGACCTTGACAGCATGGT
Source organism: Prevotella sp. HMSC077E09 (assembly GCF_001814685.1). NCBI lineage: Bacteria > Pseudomonadati > Bacteroidota > Bacteroidia > Bacteroidales > Prevotellaceae > Prevotella > Prevotella sp. HMSC077E09. The sequence continues at coordinate 35,634 of NZ_KV817530.1, forward strand.
CAAGGCCAACCCCAGTGCCTATTTCAATCCGCTTGACGGTGCCTTCTATAAGGACGGCTTCTCGGGCGATTACAGTGTCATCACTAAGATTGGCGAGGCTTCACAGGACTACAACACGGGCGAGGATCTTGAACCCAAGGAGATAAAAGTTCCTGACGTTATGCCCGAGTTCCGCCAGCTTACGCACAAGGCTACCGTTGATGAAACTGAGGTAAAGACCGACTTTGGGTCGTACCTTTATGTCGGGTCGTATATCTCGCTAAACTCCAAGATGGTCGTTGCTGGGGAGAACAAAGAGGCTGCTTCCGAGTCGGCAAGTAAGCAAAAGGCGATGCTTGCCTTCAGCTATCTCTCAGGAGGTCGCCCAGAAGGAACAATATCCTCCTACGACATCTACGCCCCCACGCATCCGCGCATCTTCGACTATGCGCTCTATTACCATGGTGCCGAGGGTATCTTCGAGAAGTTCTACCGCGACTACGACCTGCTGCTGCGCAACTCGCTCCACGAGATGAAGGTCAAGTTACTGCTTTCCCAGTCGCAGAAGCAGAACCTACCGTCCTATGCCAAGGTGGTAATTCGTGGTGTGGCTTTCTTCTTCAATAAACTCAAGTTCACGCTCGGAGGGAAGAATGAGCCGGTAGAGTCGGAGCTGCGTACAATTTCCCTTATGGAGCCTTCCATCTCAGCCCCTGCTATCACCGAGCAACTCACGGCAATGAAATCCAAGTATAAGTGGGTCGGCCATGAGCGACAGACAGAGGTAAGCAGTGACGATTACCACAATTCGGGACTCGACAAAGACCGCACCTTTACCACCATTTATCCACCGGTTCCTTCAGCCGAGTATGTTGGGAAGCCATACGGGCAGCAGTCCTCGTTCACTTCGCAGATGCTTAGGCACGGCTCCTTTTGGCGTCATTCCAAGTGGAAATACACACGCACGGACGTATGGCTGGAGTGTGTCCCCAAGTAACAAGGGTGTCCTTTATCGGACACCTTTTTTCTTGTAAATTTGCCATAAATAACAACGCCAATGGATATATTGTTAAAACCTGATTCCCTCTGCCTTTCAGGCTCGATGAATCACTTTGTTATATCGACCAACAACGAGATAACCTTCGTGCTGAAGTATGCCGACACGGGGACAACCATCGTTCAGCATACCTATACGCCCAACAAGTCTAACCGCATCGAGATAGACTTGGAGAGTATCGTTACGCCCTTGCTTTCCTTCCGTCTCCAGGACATCTCCGATGTCTACAGGCAAACTTCCATCGTCCGCCAGTTCACTACCCAGATCACAGAGGTAGGCACTTCCAACACTGAAGTCTGGACATTCTCCGTCCTGCGTGCCGGCATCGACCACTTCTCCGACTCGGCAGCCAACTGGCTGAAGGCGAACTTCCTCACGTGGCAGCCGACCGTGAAGCCCGTTACCTATTACACCCCCGAGTTCCTCACCTACTATGCCGTTGTCGATTCCGTCGTGCGCTGCCGTGCCTACGTGGAGAAGAATGGCGAGTATGCTTCCTACGACCTCACGCTGGCCAACCTTGCCAGTGGCGGCGTATGGACCATTCCCGTGCAATACGCCATCATCTCGGGCAAGCTGAACAAATTACCGTCCTACTACGACGTATGGGTAGAGACAAAGACCGGCACACGCCTCACTTACCTCCAGCGGTACTATGCCTCCGACATCAGGAGCGAGCAGGAGCAGTGGGTTCTGTTCGAGAACTCACTGGGAGGCATCGACACCTTCCGCGCCTATGGCGACTCGGAGAATACCGCTAAGCATACCCATAACATAGCAGAGATAGAGAACAACGCAGAGGAATACCGTGTCGATACCACCCGTGAGCACAAAAAGAACACAGGCTTCCTCTCCGATGGCGAGCGTCGTTGGCTGCTCGACTTCTTCCCCTCGTTAGGGAAGTACCTCTACATCGACTCCTATATCCGTCGCATCGTCGTTACGGAGAGCGATGCCAGCTGGCAGACGAAAGAACTGCCTTCAAGCTACACGTTTACCTATAAGTATGCCGATGCACGCCCATACCTCAATATATCCCGTACCGACCAGCCGGCAGAGATACTTAGCATCAAAGTTCCCGATGTCGGCTCTTTTACGGTCGCCCCACGCTTAGTTGAGTTCGATAGGCTCTCGCTAAGTGGTGGGGCTCTCTTCCCAGTCCAGAATCCATACTCGGATAAATGGAGCGTTACCACAGCGGCAGCCTTTCTCGACTTCCTTTCCCACGAGATCACGGCAGCCTATAAGGGCGACGGCTCTTTCGGACACCAACACGACAACATGTCGGTACTGAAGGCGCTCGACCGCATCGGAAACTATCTGACATTGGATGCTCAGAAGATAAATGCAGCTCTGGCCGACATCGCAGAAGTGGCAAAAACACTGCACAATGATAGTCCTGATTGGAAAAAAATAGTAAGAACTGATAAGGACTCGATAGTTAGAGCTGTAATATCGTTCATGACTTCGGTCCTGTTTGGCAACTATGTGAAAGAGGCAAGTGGTGCAGCAATCTATCCTGATGCACAAGGCAACTGGCACTTCGAAGGCGATTACTTCCATGTCCGTAAGCAGCTGACGGCAGAAGAGCTGCAGCTGATGAAGTCAACACACATAAATGGTAAGATTGTTAATTCACCTGGTAGCTTTACTATCTCAAAAGTTGAGAAGATCGAGGGCGGTTGGCGATGCTACTTCACGCAGCAGGACGGTGAGGGGCGTATGGTCACCAATACGATGGGTATGGACGATTACGCTTACTGTGAAACGTTCAACCTCGTTAGTGCACAGGGTGCAATGGCTAATCACTACTATCACCGGCGCGTCTTCGGTCTTGGTACTAACTATGTAGATATCTGCGATAACACGAACGCTGACGATTACGCAAGTGGAAGCGATGAACCACAGGTTGGCGACGAGGTGTCGACACTGGGCAACAAGACGAACCCTGCTCGTCAGCATGCAATCATTCAGGCAGCAGCTGGGAGTGGCAGTCCGTATTACAGGATGTATGTTGGCATCAACTCTTTCTCCCTTCCGAAGCCTAAGATACAGATGAGTCCAACGGAAGGCTCATGGTGGATGGTAACTGATGAGCACGGCCACGAGCTAAGCATAGAAGAATATCTTGCGTCATTGAAATCTCAAATCAATGCTGTTGAACAGCAAAGTGATAAGCAAATGGTGCTTTGGTTTGGTGATGAAAAGCCGTCACTTCGCAATGCACCTGCATTGGAATGGCAAGATGATTTCACACGGAATGAGCATGTAAATGATATATATTACAATCGCTCTTTCGCAAAAACAGGGGGTGGACGCGCATATGCTTTTACGAAAACAGACAGCGGTTACACATGGGAGGATATCACTGATGCAGATGTGCTCACATCGCTCGAAGCAGCCAATCGCGCGCAAGATACTGCAGATGGTAAACGGCGCGTCTTTGTGGCACAGCCTACACTGCAACAAGAATACGATGAGGGCGACCTTTGGGTGAACGCAACTTACAAAGACACAACTGTAGAGTATAGTAACGATGTATTGCGTGCTGTCGTGGCAAAGAAAAACGGCGAGCCTTTCAGCATCAAGCATTGGCAGCCTGTACAGCAATATACAACATTACCGATCACCGCTATTCGGCAATTGGGAAGTAAGACTATGCAGGTTATAGCTGGAAATGAGAATACACTTAATGCACTATTGAATGATATTAAAGCCAACCGCGCCACTTCTTTGCTTACAGCACAGGGAAGATTTAATGCTGTAATCTCATCGCTTAGTGGAACTTCCGATCTTTTGCATAGTGCGCTATGGGACGATGAAGGAAACCTAACAGGTTTTCGCAATGTAGGTGTTTTGCGTTCGATAGCAGGTGAAGATGGTTCGCTCACTCTCTTTTCTGACTATTATGATGCCTCAGGACTTAAAAAGAAGTCTGCAGAACTGAAGCTTACAACAAGCGAAGATGGAGGTAAATTGCTCTTTAATGCTGATCAGATTAACTTCTTGGGAAAGACTATCATCAACGATAAATTCGTCGTCGATGCAAACGGGAACGTCTCGATGGACGGTTTTACGGCCACAAACGCGAACATATCTGGAACAGTAACTGCACGCAAAGGTTATATTGGCCCTTTCTCAATTGGAAATGATGGCCTTTATACGGGTGACTATAACAAATGGTGGACCGATGAAAAAGAGAATTTTGTATACCTTAATTCTTCATCTTTCTTACTTGAACAACAAGTGGGCTATTTCGCAGCTGGTGATATAGCGCATCTCAAAGTTGGCTTTGGGCGAGGATCTGATCCAACATCAAAAGGAAATCAAGATGCCTATTGTGCTTCTGCAATGTACATCTATAGAAAAATGAATAGTGGTACCGACCTCTACCGCCCCGCAGCTAAAATTATCTCTGATAACGTTATCAATCGCAACGTTGCTCTCGAACTGCAGGGTGCACTGCGTGTCAAGGGAGGAATAATTGAACATGGGTATTTTATGGAATACACTAAAAAAGGAGATACAAATGTCATCGACTTTAGCTTTGCAACTACGTTCTTATTAAAAAACTCGACAGGCAAAAGAATTCAATTCTTCTATCCTACGCTCTCTGATGCTCGCAAACAGTTTGGAATAACTGACAATTCAGAATCCTTCTGCGTGCCTTTCACTATCCTTCTTGATAAAGAATCTGAACAGATATTCTTCTCATCAACCTGCAAAGCTGCAACACCTACTACGTCAGAGGAAGGAGGACGCATCTATGGGGTAGGAACGATTAGAGAAGATAAATATGCCGTAGGAGTAGGTAATGAAAAATTATACAAATATTATCGTCAAAATGAAGAAGCGTCTGATTCTAAAATTCTCATGAGTTCTTGTGACGTCAAGCGGTTTGCACTTTGTTTCACACCTGCTACAGGTTACTATTGTATACTATTGTCTAACTTTTAAAAATAAAATATGGAAATTAATTTTAAAGAACTTGAAATTAAAAATATTGACGGCACAACCCAAAAAGTCGATATCGCCAAGGAAATGGCAAACGTGTTGTATTACTGCACAAATAGTATCGCAGCCGTCAGTACAGCCTTAGATATATATAAGGTAGGACGCGCTACGCTCGATGCAGAGACAGCAATCGCTGTAAAAGAGGTGCTAAAGAAAAACTTCACGGCTATCGTTCAACTGGCCCTGAACCCTATCCTTGATGAAATTATCAACACAGATGCTGCAACATATTAAACTGAAAATAAGGGCCAGTCAACTTGATAGTAACAAACACTATCGACAAGTAAAGGTGAAGGTCGTTGAAGATACAACACGTACACAAACAGACATGGCACGCGGAAAATATCTACACGACATCGTCTGTCATGCACTCACGCATGTCCAAGGCTGCGAGATTAGCAGTAACGAACGCTTCACTTACACTTTCCCATTTAACTTATAGCTCTATGGATAAACTCTACATCGAAAATAAAACAACAGGGAAGAAACTCACCGCCGACGAGTTTAACAAAATTCCTGATAAGATTAATGACCTCGTTGATGCATTTAACAATGAAGAAGAACGTATAAAGAAGGTTGTGGCAAAGAACCGCCCTTCGCTCGGTCAGCTCACAAACGTAAGCAGTGAGGTGGATAGTCTTACGTCAGAGACGTGCGTCTTGGTGTGGAATGGCGATTCGTGGGTGTCAATGAAGTTATCAGAGCTGGGAATCGGACAAGGCGGTGGCCAGCAGACTATTCTCTATTATCTTCGTGCTGTAAATCAGTCGCAATCCCTCACGCTCTCAGCTTCTAAGTCTTCGGGTGAGTGTCCAATCAAGTTTATGTTTGTTTCACGCACTAAGGATGTGGGACAGACCGAGTACATCGATACAGGTGAGTGGGGAACATATGAGATCTTCGCCAAGGCCGGCGACGGAACTTTCGTAAGTAAGGCGCGTGGTCGATGCCAGTCAAATACCGTCACAACGGTCGACGTATTCAAGTTCCTTGAATCAGGCCAGAACAACATCATGGTGAAGATTACAGGGGAGGTGACGGGGCAGACCTCTCCGGCGCTGGTCTATTCAATCACACTGTCTGCACTCTTCCTTTCTATCTCTGAGTTCAACTGGTGGAAAGCTTATCAAGGTGATATTGTGCTGCCGTGTTACATCAGTGGTAATATCTCAAAGACGCTACACGTGAAGATTACAGGGGAGGACTACGAGCAGACATACGAGCGTCAATTCGGTACAGCGACCTATACTTCTTCTCCTGTTGCTTACACCGTTCCTTTCACAAACAAGACGGGCATCTTCCATCTTTCTGCGTGGCTATCCAACGAAGATGGAACTGTGCAGACATCGCCCGTAGGCTACGACTTTATGGCGGTGGCGAACAATGACGACGTGAAACTTATTGTTATCAATAACAAAGCAGAGAAACTCCTGAACTGGTACGAGAATAAAGTGCTGGAGTATGCCGTATATGACGGCAAAGCAGTTACAACGCCTATTTCTATTGCATTGAAGAAAGACGGAGAAGTATTACAGGAGAATGTATCCGAGAACACGCTGACACAGACAAAGATGCAGTACACGCTTTCTCTTGAAGTCGAGACGATTGACAACTCTGACTTCACGGCGATGATTGTATTCCGTACGCATCCGAAAGACGAGATGCTACTGCGTGAAGCCATTCCTTTCCCTGTTGACAACTCGCAGGGGTACGCTGCTACAGCTGGAGCAGTGTTCTACTTCAATGCCAAGAACCGCAACAACACCGATACCGACCGCGCCGTTATCCGCAATCTTATCAATGCGGAACATATTGGTGCTGAGTGGCAAAACGTGGCTTTCTCACGTGATGGCTGGGTAACAGATGATGAGGGTGCACGAACATTGCGACTGCTTGCTGGTTCACGGCTTACAATTGATTACAAGCCTTTCTCTAAGGAGGCTGCGCAGAGCGGTAAGACAATAGAAATTGACTATCAGATTAACAATACTTCTGATTACAATGCAGAGTGTATCTCTATCGCTATGCCGTATCAGAAGGGTTATATCGGTTTGAAGGTGAAGCCGTCCTCTATTATGTTCGCAACCCGAAGCGAGCGTAACGCTGATGTACAGGCTATGAGCACTGACGATAGTGTACGTATTCGCCTGGCATTGGTAATTTCTCCTAAGAAGTACACCTATGTACTCAATGGCAATACTTACTACTTGAATCTTGTCTATCTCTATATTGACGGTGTGGAAGCTCGTAAGTTTGCTTACTTGCTTACCGATTCAATGCAGTTAAGTACTGGTGGCGGTATCGTTGTCGGCTCTGATAGTGCAGACATCGATCTCTATTCAGTGCGTATCTACGATAGTGCTATGGATGCTGCAAACGTGCACCAGGACTATATCAATGCGCTGTCAACAGTAAGTGAAAAGAGTGCCGAGAAAATGGATAACGACATTTACGACACGCTCGGTACTACGGTTGACTTCGATAAGGTACGTGGCAAGGTAAATGTATTTACATTTGATAAACCGCTCCCGGCGTATGAATATGGTAAATCATACAAGCCTAAAGGCACGCTGGAAATCTATCCGAAAGACGGTAACACCAACCTTAACCGCTTGACGATTACCAACCTCCAGTTGCAAGGTCAGGGAACTTCATCAATGCTCTACTACCTATGGAATTGGAAGGCAAAAGTAGCTAAAGACACGACCATCGTCTATGAAGATGGACAAACAGCGCAGAAGAAGTTTGAGCTGTTCAAGAACCTGCCGAAAATATCAAAGCTGACAGGAAAGAAGAACATTGCTTCTTCAATGCAGTTTCACAAGATGGGGTCTGTGAAGTCATTTACTGACCTGTGGAAAGCAGTCGGTCTGACCAATGAGGGAATAGAACAGGATAGCGAAGCACGTGTGTCAATATACCAAGAGACCTTCGTGGGCTTCGAAAAGCAGACGGCAGAGGACGGAACTGTGACGTACAAGTTTGTCGGTCTGTTTACGATAGGACCAGACAAGGGCGATGCAGCCACATTCGGATATGATAAAGACCTTTTCCCAGACCTCCTATCTATTGAAGGCTCTGACAACTCGCCACGCTTGACACTCTATCAAGTGCCTTGGGATAAGCGAAGAATACGCTACAACACGGAGGAAGAAGCGTATCAGTACCAAGTATCTGAACTCTCTTGGGAGAATTGTTGGGACTTGGACTACGCAGATCTTCCTGCTGACGACAAGGCGACAGCAGAAGACGAGACACGTCAGCGAGCAGAGCAGCTTGTAGAGTCGTATATCACTGCTTACAACATCGTATATCAGTGCAATACGTTTATCGAGCCTTTCAATGGCACACTTGAAGAACTGAATGCTGACCCACATTCAACCCATATCGAGTATTGGATAGCAAAGCAGGGTAACCCTAATCAATACAACCTATACTATTACGACAGCTTATATAAGCGTTTCTGCCCGTCAACGCTTGACAGCGGTGTGTCGATTGTTAATCTCCGTCAGCAGCTGGTAGGTGATAAATACGGACTAACCGAGGCGATATTCAACTCGGTTAGTGATGCTGCTCAGCTCAATGAGTTATTCAAGTCCGCACGTATTCAGAAGTTCCGTGCTGAGCAGTCACAGTATTGGGATATCATGGACCTACTTTATCATCAGTTATACGTCGAAACAGTAGCAGCGACCGATAACTGCGCAAAGAACACATACCCTTATAACTTCAATGCAAAATAGATATGGCAAAGAGTAAATGGAAATTTCGTCAGGATGACCTTGATACTATCCTGACAGTAATCAATCAAGGTTTAATGAAGAAGCCCTACTGGGTAGAGTACCACGATACCTATGATGACGGTACGCCTGTATGGAACGGCGAAAAGTCCGTTCTTTGGAACTTAATGGAGCAAGCATACCCAGAGGAGCGTGCGCAGATGATGCGTCGTATGCTTGCGAAGATGGAGGAACTCGGAGGATTGCAAAAGGGTACGCACCAGCAAAAGCTGTTTGCATACTTCGAGAAGTATTACTTCTCTGTGATTGACAATTTCTCATCTATGCTATACAATGAGGATGGTAAACTCTATGAGAAGATGAAACTTGCCATGCTGCAAGGTACATATACGAACGATACCGACCCTCTGGGTCAGTCGCTTGGAGACGGAAAATCACCTGAGGTGGCGTGGGTGAAGAAGCGTATTCAGTACTTGATGAGCAAGTACAGCTTCGGTGATTACGATGCCAAGACAGCGGAAGGTGCAATTACTGTGCGTACATCTGCGCAGGCGGATGCTACAACAAACTCAATCGTTCTGCGCCTGACACCAGCAATGAAATTATATCCTACGATTGCATACGGTACCACGATTATGCGTGGTGCTCGCACAGATGCAGGTAAGCCGTGCGAGATTGTCGTTGATATTAACGGCACGTCTGACCAGCAGCTATCTGTTAAGTCAGCAGACTACCTGCTCGATATTGGCGATTGGAGTTCGTATGTAATTAACGGTGCGCTGTCAATCATTGGTAAGCGACTCAAGCGATTGAAACTGGGCGATGAGAACGAGCAGAACGTAAAGATACTTATATCTTCGCTTACGCTCGGTAACACCACTTCGTTAGAGGATATTGATGTACAGAATATATCCACGCTCGGCGGTTCGCTCGATATGCGTGCTAACTACCGATTGCGTAAGTTCCTCGCTGGTGGTTCCTCGCTAACCGAAGCACACTTCGCTGATGGTGGTGCACTCGAAGAAGTAGATTATCCAGCTAACACATCGTACGTCGAGTTGAAGAACCTCGACAAGCTCACAAATGAAAAATGTAATACAGAAGCGTGTGCTCCTAACGTAATGAGTTACTTCGTGAGTGGCTGTGACAATCTCCAGCCTGTCAAGAAACTCATCGACATTATGGATGCGCAGGTAGGACAAGTTCCTCACGCTCTGCGTTACGTGCGTTGTGTGGGCTTCAATGAAACCTTCACGGACGGAAGAACCTTCGATAAGCTTTCTCAGCTTGTCGATGGCACATATCAGGGTATCGATGCGGAAGGCCAGTACGGCAACGACCCTTATCCTGTGCTTGACGGTACTATCAACCTTACGACTGGAGCGTATCGTGACACCTACGATGCACTGATGACGCACTATCCAAAACTCAAACTGAATATCGCTAAGTGGTGGATTCGTTTCGAAGACCCTGAGGTGAAGCGTATTTGCGTGGAGAACTGGGATAAAGACGGTGACGGTGAGCTAAGTATGGAGGAAGCTGCAGCCGTTAGTTCCATCGGGACTGTGTTTGCATACAATAAACAGATAACAAGTTTTAGAGGTTTCAAATTATTTACAGGAATTAAAGTGTTAGGGGAAGCCACTCCAAGGTACGTTTCCTTTTCAAATTGCACAAATTTAGAAACGATAGAGCTTCCTAATTCTCTTGTTATATTATCTTATCAATCATTTTTTAATACGGGATTAAAAGAAATTACAATACCAATTAATGTAAGAGAAATCTTGGGAGAATCTATAATAAGAAACCATAAACTTACAACGGTTATTCTTTTACCAGAAACTCCTCCTAAAATTGGAAATTCCTCTATCCATGGTCTAAATGAGAATTTAAAGTATATATATGTTCCAGATTCAAGTATCACACAATATAAGCAAGAGTATAGTAGCTTTTGGTTAGCAAAATTAATTCGCCCTCTAAGTGAGTATCATCCATGATACTCACTTAGAGGGTAAATGAACTCTTTATAATCCTTCCAAACAGCAGCCTCTCTGTATTTCTCAACGCTGTTATTTGGTACGTAAATTTTCGCAAAATTGATTGTGTGATTACCGTAGAAGAAACCACTGGTATTGGTGATTTTCGGAGGAATACCACTTTCTATTATAATCGCTTTCAAATTTCTTTTCTCCCAGCCCCAAAAGAAATAATCTGGTATATGCTTCCACTCACCACATAATCGAACACGCTCGTAAGAGATTACGTTGTCATTGAATATTCCAAAAGGTATCGGTGGAACTGAAATATATTTCAGCTTCTTACATCCTTGGAACATACCAGACTGTAGTTGAGAAGCCTTAAACCGAACCAGCTCATCAAAAGACTCAATCTTTGGATTGTCATAAAACTTAGTCCCGATGGGATTAAAACAGCATTCGACCACTGGTTTAATCCCATCGGGACTTATATATTTAAAGGTTTAGACCGGGAAAATGGTATTTTGGACTTATCTATGTTTACAAATCTTACATCTGTTGATTGTAATGCCTTCCGTTGGATAGATCACCTTTATAAATTAGTATTACCTCCTACTCTATCTACGTATGACACATGTTTTTATACTTCAACAATAGATAATATAATTATCGAAGTTATTGAAAAACAGAATTCATTGCTTTGGGGACTTACTTTTAAGAACTTGATAATCAAAAGTGTAAATCCACCTATTACAGAGAGGAGAGCTTCATATGGTTGGTATGCCAGAAAAGAGTCGAGAATATTTGTTCCAGATGAGTCTGTTGAAAACTATAGAAAAAGTGATTCTTTTTCAGATATAGCAGAATACATCCATCCTATGAGTGAGTATCAACCTTGATATTCACTCATAGGATGGATATGCTTTACCATTAATTTCCAGTTTTCTGCAACTTTATATAGCTTCAAAGACTCATCTGGGACATAGACCTCTGTTGTTGAATTATAATATAAGGGACTTTGTTTAGTTGAAATACCGACAAATACCGGTGGTATTATTGCTTTGATAATGATATTGATATATCCATTTCCTTGGTTAGCTATATATCCGTGAATAGTTTTTAGAGTTTCTGGGAAAATAACAGGTTTCTTAACTCCATACATAGTATAGAATAATCCTGTAGGCCAATCTGTTAAACCTTCCTCAATCAAGATTTCCTCTACAACAGAGAATGGTAGACGAAATTCATGCGGGCTTTTGTAAGCTGGAACAGAAATTATACCTATGGCAGAGCCCCAAATTGAAATATCTGCATTTAAGAAATATGAAGTTTCTCGAAAATTTAGTTTCTGTTTTCCCCCATAAGGATATAAAATCTCCCATTTAGTCCCGATGGGATTAAAACACTATTCAAACAATATTTGAATGATATTCGCTAATTGGCAAAATTTCTTTAACATTGGGTATTTTGGCAGCTTTATAAGCTTCAACGCTATCATCTGGCACATAGATAACCTTACATGCCTCATAGGTTTCTCCTACCCAGCGACCATTGAAAATTGGTGGTATAGGAGTATTGGGGAGAAGTAATGAGAAATATTCACCCCTATATCTTTTATCATCTGCGATACTCCAATAGCCAATTTCTTTCATTTCCCCAAGGAACCGGATAATAATGTTTCTATGTACCTGTGTGGTAGATCTAAAAACGATTTGCCACCCTAATCCTACTTGCATAATATGATGTGGTATCGTAACCTCTCCGATGATATCGTCAAAAAACACGATATCATTTGTCACCCCATGTCGTGGATTCCAACTCCTAAAGTACCGCAACTCGTTAAATTTCTTACCCGATGGAATATGCATAGTCCCGATGGAACCTTTACCTAAACGCTCTTCGTATCTCCTTATTAATGGTACTATCTTTGACCGCAGAATATACCTGCGTTGTCTTTATGCTCTGATGTCCTAATATATGTTGTATAATCGGAAGACTCACACCCTTACCCAGTAGCACCGTAGCGCACGTATGCCTGGCACAATGAAAGGTTATATGTTTGTGTATATTGAATCTCTTAAGTACACGCTTCAGTACTATATTGCAGCGAGCGTTACAAGGCAGTTGAAAAAGTTTACCTGTAGTTGTCTTGTTCTCTTGTACCATTGTAGCAGCCTTGCCTCCAAACATCTTAGATATAGGTATCCTCACCTCGCGGTCTGTCTTCTGCATTCTCATCACGACCCACTTGTTCCTATATATGCTCTTAATGTGCTGCTTGGTTACTTGTACGATGTCAGAGAAGCGAAGACCAGAATAGATACTGAACAGAAAAGCTTGTATCACCTTCCTCTCCTCGTTGGTCAATTCTTCCTTTTCCTCCTTTTTCTCAATCCGCCTCAGTTCTCTCTCTGTCAATGACTGCTTCTGTACATTCTCCGTCTTAATGTGATACTTCCTAAAAGGGTAGGCCGTCATTAGTTCCTCATCGATGGCAAGATTTACAAATCGTCGAAATATCTTCATAAACTTTGCAATGGTGTTTATCGCATATCCAGCAGTTTTTAAGAAGTTCTCAAAGTCACAAATGCACTTGTAATCAATCTGAGTAAAGGTTATATCTTTCTTAAATCGTCTTAGCACCGCCAGCGCAGCCTTATGATTTGCTATCGTACCTGCGGTATACGTTTCCTTGTCAATTTCTCCTTTCATCCAATCGAAAAAAGAACTATCCTCCTTATATACTATCATTGTAGGGTTGTCAACCAATTTGTTGATGTCACCAATATGCTTTATAACATATTGACCATCTACCTGTATCTGTATTAACGCATTATGACCTTTTAGTTCATTACTAAGTTCTCGAAGGATGTTCTGTATATTCATAATTGTAGGAAAGATGGACTGTAGGACGGGAAATATCCATCCTACAACCCTGCTTCTAATAGAATTAAAGCACTCCCTTGTAATTTAATAGCAGTTGATTTGCCTGCTGAATATCCTTAGGAGTGTATATATCTGTTATCAATATCGACGAATGTCGTGCCTGGTCTCTCACACTAAGTATATCCGTATTGGCACGCAGCATATTGGTTATACCGGTATCTTTCAAACTGTAGAACTTATATCGATCTGTTAATTTTAAGTTCTTCCGTATATAATGATGCCAATAATCCCTAAAAGACTTTTCTGATTTGCGTTCTATGCCAGGTTTGAAATCCTTACTAAAGAGGTAATACTGTCCAGGACTTTCAAAAATCCGCAACTCTATCATCAATTTAATGACATGATCAGGGACTGTCAGTTGCGCATCATTATGATTCTTCGTATTCGCGCCATGCAGAAAAAGCGTTTTCTTTGCTACATTAAAATCAGCTACTTTGAGAAAACTCATCTCGCGTGGCCGCACAAATAAATAATGTAGAATGTAACAAGCCAGAAGATAATGCTTATTGTGTTCAATGAGCCATGTTCTGATGTCTGATAGAACATCGTCAGGTATTACATCGCGGTTTTTGAGTTCTCCACGTCGGTGAACATTAGAATAACTTGCCGTTGGGTCTTGTGAAATATATCCGCGCTCAAGAAGATATTTACAAAAGGTCTTTAACCAGGATAAGTAATTATTGCGCGTGCGAATCGTATTATTCCTATCAACAAACACATAGTCTAAAAATTGACCAACAAGTCTGCTGTCGAATTGATAGGTATAAAAGAGATTGACTTTCATCTTGATCTTCCACTTCTGCAGTATTTTTAATCTGCTGATGTAGGAAGCTACCGATTCCTCGCGCATATTATTTTCCTTGAGTAACTTGAATAAATAATCCTCATACTTTCTGCACACATCATCGAAAGAAGAATATTCAAGAGGCTGCACCATCTCTACCCACGGATTCCAACCTTGCACTAATTTCTCTGTTAATCTCTTAACAAGAGCCTCCCCATACTGACGCTGGTTACGTTTCCCTTTAATATGCCCGAGCATAAACTTCTTTGTATGAAACTTACCTCTCTCCGGGTCGAAAGCAGAAAGGGAAACGTAGCATTCAGAGGCCTGATGAAATCTCGGCGTCTTCCATCCGATAATCTCATTCATAACCTCTTGTCTACTTTTTGAAGAAAAATTTTTTTTTGGCATTTCTAAATTTTGAGTGAAATGCCCTATTGAACAATATTTTGTAATATGAGTAAAACTTCGCCGACTTTTCGCCGACTTCTTTACCTCCGACAAAGCGTAAGGGATTGTTTATCAACCCCTTTGCTTTTGTTCTGTCGGGATTAGGCGACTCGAACGCCCGACCCCTACGTCCCGAACGTAGTGCGCTACCAACTGCGCTAAATCCCGAAACATTGCGTTTTACATCTGCAAAGGTACACAAATTTCTGTAATTACTCCATTTTTTGATAGAAAAATTTGCCAGTATACAGAAAAAAGACTACCTTTGCAGACGCAAATCAAGAAGTAAAGGTGCCATAGCTCAGTTGGTAGAGCAAAGGACTGAAAATCCTTGTGTCCCCGGTTCGATTCCTGGTGGTACCACTTCCTCCTTTCATTAAGCCGTTTGTTCTCTTCGGAGGCGAGCGGCTTTCTTGCTTTATATGCCTGTAGTTAAGGGGCTGTTGCCTTACAACGATTTCGCATACCACACATAACCACTCCATTTCCAAACTTAAATGGTAAGACGTTTCAATCCATATTGCTTTGTATCACGCCCCGCTTCTGCCTTAAACACCACAGTTATTTCCTCTTGTTTTTGTAAAGATTATTATCAGAATTTTACCCCCTTGGAATCTTACCAAATAGAAAAAACAAAGCAGAAAAACAGGAGTTATTTCTCGATTTCAAGGTACCTGAACTGCAACTTCATTTATCATACGCTGCAATATGCGTCAAAACACAGTGCTTTTTGAGTCAAAACACGAGACAATCTGAAGCCAATCATGATGTGATTTGGCGCAAATCACAATGCGTTTTGGCGTTTTTCATTGTCCATTTTCCGTCTTAAAGTAAGCAAATTACTGATTACCAATCTTTTACAAACAATCAAAATACAGCGCGTATTTACGTCCACTTATTTTATATTTTCAAGCAAGGCCCTTCCTGAAGAGGGGTTTGTAAAAGAAAATACTAATACCCACCCCCGCCCCTCCCCAAAGGAGGGGAGAGCCAACTTGAGGAATCTCCCCCAACCCCTCACAAGGAGGGGAGAGATAACTTGAGGAACCTTCCCCAGCCCCTCCCAAGGAAGGGAGAGATAACTTGAGGAACCTCCCCCTGCCCCTCACAAGGAGGGGAGAGATAACTTAGGGGACCTCCCCCTACCCCTCCCAAGGAGGGGAGAGCCAACTTGAGGGATCTCCCCCAACCCCTCCCAAGGAGGGGAGAGATAACTTGAGGAA
>NZ_KV817530.1:51902-83696 GCF_001814685.1 Prevotella sp. HMSC077E09
AAGGAAGGGAGAGATAACTTGAGGAACCTCCCCCAACCCCTCCCAAAGAGGGGAGCCCGAACTTGCAAGGAAATTAGTTATAACTTACTTCGTAATTATGAATTATGCATTGTGAATTATGAATTAAATACAACTCAACACTGCACATTAAAAATTAAAAATTAAGCATCATACATTGTATATTATGAATTAAATACAACTCAACACTGCACATTCAACATTAAAAATTATGCATTATGAATTGTGCATTATGAATTAACTTAAAGCAGTTCGGGCAATTCATACAGCTTGATGCCGTTACTACCTTTTATTAATATATAGCAGTTTTCGGGGCAATGGGCAGCGATTTCAGCCTTAACTTCATCCACATTCCTGAACTTTCGGAAGTTGGTATGGGTCTTTCCAAACTCTTCTCCGACAAGCCACACCTCTTGAAAACCGTCGGCTTGAAGCTTATCCACTAATTTCTGATGCTCCAACTCAGACACTTCGCCTAATTCACGCATGTCTCCAAGAATGGCCATTTTATGCTCCACATTCATCAACTTGAAGTTTTCAATGGCGGCAGCCATGCTCGATGGGTTTGCATTATAGGCGTCGACAATCAACTTGTTCTTGGCCGTCACCTCCAATTGACTGCGGTTATTGGCCGGCACATAGCTTTCGAGCGCATGGTTTATCTGTTCGGGTGTCACGCCAAAATGCAGACCTATGGTAATGGCTGCAAGCATATTGTCGATGTTGTAGGCTCCAATCAAGTGGGTTTCCACCTCATACGTGCGCGCTTTCGACTCTGTTGCAGAGAGGTCGGTCCATGAAAAACGAAGGAAAGGAGCACAGTCTACGACCTCACCCCGCACGTTGGCATCATCACTCTGACCATAGGTTACAATGCGATTCATCTCGCGCTGGCGCGCCATTTCCACAAGGTCAGCATTGCTTTCGTTGAGGAACAGCAGGCAATCATGGGCTTTCAGATAATCGTAGAGTTCGCCTTTGGTTTGCTTTACGCCTTCAAAACTGCCGAAACCCAGCAGATGTGCACGGCCAACATTCGTTATCAGGCCACACGTCGGCTCTGCATAGGTGACGAGTTTCTCTATATCTCCGGGATGACTTGCACCCATTTCGACCACTGCTATCTCATGCGTTGCATTGAGCCGGAACAGCGTTTTGGGCACACCCACATCGTTGTTGAAGTTTCCCTCGGTATGCATCACATTGTAACGCTCGGCAAGAACAGCCGAAACAAGCTCCTTGGTGGTGGTCTTTCCATTGGTTCCCGTGATGCCAATGACAGGGATATTGAACCGACGGCGATGCTCTCGGGCGAGTTTCTTGAATGTTGTCAAGCAGTCGTCTACAAGTATCAAACGGTCATTGTCAGCCTCGGCAAATGCAGGTTCGTCAATAACGGCGTAGGCGCAACCCTTATCTAACGCAGTCTTGGCAAACTTGTTACCATCAAACGAAGCACCTTTCAGTGCCAGAAAAATACTGTCTTTGGGACAGTTTCGACTATCAGTAGTGATGCAGGGATGCTGCTGGTAGAGGTCATAAAGTTGTTTTATATCCATAGAATTGATGAATGTTGTGTTGCAAAGTTACATTTTTTTCTGTTATGACCTAATATATAATGTTAACGTTTTGCGGTTAGACCGTGATTTAATTTGCATTATCAAGCAAAATATAATAACTTTGCAGAGTATGAAACCGATAGATTATACCATCAATGTAAGAGGCAGACTGATAGACCTCGGCAGCCCGAAAGTCATGGGAATCCTCAACTGTACGCCCGACAGTTTCTATGCAGGCAGCCGCAAACAAACCGAACATGAGATTGCAGAACGGGCCAATCAGATTATCAGTGAGGGCGGAACGATGATTGATGTTGGTGCTTTCTCAACGCGTCCCGGTGCCCAGGAAGTGAGTGAAGAAGAGGAAATGACACGGTTGAAAGCTGCATTGAAAACAGTGAGAAGCGTGCAACCCGATGCCATTGTCTCTGTCGACACCTACCGACCTGCCGTGGCCCGCCGTTGTATTGAAGACTGGGGAGCCGATATCATCAATGATGTGAGCGAGGGAGGTATTACTGGTATCGTCAACACGCCTATCCATGAAGCCGAGAATATGTTTGATGTGGTGGGAGAACTGAAGGTGCCTTACATACTGATGTCAGTGAAATCCAATCTTCACGACATGATGATTGCCTTTGCAGATGAGGTGCAACAACTGCGCGACCGCGGTGCAAAAGACATCATCCTTGACCCTGGTTTCGGCTTTGGAAAGACGCTTGAACAGAACTATGAGATATACAATGGCATGGAACAATTAGCCGCTTTGCATCTTCCCTTGTTAGTAGGTGTCTCACGAAAGACCATGATCTACAAGCTCGTGGGAGGCAATCCGTCGACAGCCTTGAACGGAACGACCGTGCTGAACACTGCTGCTTTGCTCAAAGGTGCAGGCATTCTGCGCGTTCATGATGTGCGCGAAGCAGTGGAAGCCGTGCAGATTGTCTCGGCCATTCAATCGGGCTCGGTTGCTGAAAAGCCTTAACCGATGCTCCATATAAAATATAATTCCACATTCAACACTTCTCATTCAACATTCATATGATGCCTTTTGACTTCGGAATAAAAGATGTAATCGACATCTTTCTGGTTGCTCTTATCCTCTATTATCTCTATCGTTTAATGAAAGAGAGCCGCTCGCTCAACATCTTTATCGGTGTGATGGTATTTGTTCTTGTATGGCTTTTCGTGAGCCAGGTACTTGAAATGCGACTCTTAGGCTCTATTCTTGACAAGTTGGTTGGCGTGGGAGCCATAGCCTTGATTGTGCTTTTTCAGGAAGAAATCCGTCGTTTTCTCTATTCTCTTGGTGCACATCAGCGCATCAAACAGTTCAGCAGATTCTTTGGCCAGCGTCGGGATGAGAAGAACCGCGAGGCTACTCGCCAGATGATTATGCCCATTGTATTGGCCTGTATGAGTATGGCGAAGGCAAAAGTCGGTGCATTGATCGTCATCGAACGCAGTGCCCCACTCGATGATATCGTGGAAACCGGAGACACCATTGATGCCAATATCAACCAGCGTCTCATTGAAAACATCTTCTTCAAAAACTCTCCTTTGCACGACGGAGCAATGATAATATCCCGCAAACGCATTAAGGCTGCGGGCTGTATCCTGCCAGTAAGCCACAATCTGGATATCCCCAAGGAACTCGGTTTGCGTCATCGTGCGGCCATGGGTATCAGCCAAGACAGCGATGCTGTAGCCATTGTAGTGAGCGAAGAGACCGGACGTATCAGCGTTGCCATTAGGGGTCAGTTCCACCTTCGACTCTCGGCAGAAGAACTCGAAAGCATACTTACGAGCGAAATAGACTGATCTTTTAGCGTTTTTTAGCCTACTAACCCGCATTATTTCAATAATTTTTGCTATTTTTGCAAAGTAGAAATGACAATTTAATGAATTGAAATAACTCAAAACACCTATTGAAAATACAGTAAACTATGGATTTATTACAGCAAATTATTGTACGTGCGAAGGCGCATAAGCAGCGTATCGTGCTCCCGGAAGCAGAGGAGGAGCGCACTCTGAAGGCTGCTGACAAAGTATTGTCTGACGATATTGCTGACCTCATCTTGATTGGTAATCCTACCCATATCAAGGAACTGGCCACACAGTGGAACCTTAAGAACATCGACAAGGCTACGATTATCGACCCTCAGAACAATCCGAAGAGCGAGGAATATGCCGAAAGACTCGCCGAACTTCGTAAGAAGAAAGGCATGACAATAGAGCAAGCTCGCGAGTTAGTTACCAAGAACAACCTCTACTTGGGCTGTATGATTATCAAGACAGAAGGGGCAGATGGACAGATCAGTGGAGCCTTGAGCACTACCGGAGACACGCTCCGTCCTGCGCTTCAGATTATTAAATGCGCTCCCGGTATTACCTGCGTGAGTGGCGGACTGTTGCTCATTACGAAACAAAAAGAATATGGTGAGAATGGCGTTGTAGTCATTGGAGACGTTGCAGTGACTCCCGTTCCCGATGCAGGCCAGTTAGCTCAGATTGCCGTTTGTACTGCAGAGACTGCCAAAAGCGTAGCAGGTTTTGCTGAACCACGCGTAGCCATGCTGAGTTTCTCGACCAAAGGCAGTGCCTCTCATGAAGTAGTTGACAAGGTAGTTGAAGCCACGAAATTGGCCCATGAGCTTGCTCCCGAACTGCAGATTGACGGAGAACTCCAGGCCGATGCAGCCCTTGTTCCAGCTGTTGCGGCAAAGAAAGCACCCGACAGTAAGATTGCAGGCCATGCAAACGTACTCGTTGTGCCCAACCTCGAAGTAGGAAACATCGGTTATAAGCTTGTTCAACGTCTCGGAGATGCTATCGCTATAGGCCCTATCCTCCAAGGAATTGCCCGTCCTGTCAACGATCTTAGCCGCGGTTGTTCTGTCGATGACATCTACTATATGGTAGCTATCACCGCCTGTCAAGCACAGGAAGCTAAAGCTAATGAGCAATGAGAAGTGAGGATTTCAACATTAATCATTCAACAATATTATCATGAAAGTATTAGTATTAAACTGCGGAAGCAGTTCCATTAAGTATAAACTCTACAATATGGACGATGAGTCTGTATTGGCACAAGGCGGTGTTGAGCGTATAGGAATAGACAATGCGTTCATCAAAGTGAAGTTACCAAATGGTGAGAAGAAACAGATCATGGCCGACCTCCCCACGCATAAGGAGGGCGTTGCTTTGGTATTCCAGTGCCTGCTTGACCCCGAATTCGGTGCTATCAAGAGCCTCGACGAGATTGATGCCGTAGGACATCGCATCGTGCAGGGCGGCGACAAGTTTAACAAAAGCGTTATCCTTACAAAGCAAGTAGAGGAAGGTATCGAAGAACTTTGCGACCTTGCACCTGTTCATAACGCAGGACATCTGAAGGGCATCCGTGCAGTTGATGCCCTCATGCCTACCACCCCGCAGGTTTGTGTCTTTGACAATGCATTCCACAGCACTATGCCCGACTATGCTTATCTCTATGCCGTTCCCTACGAACTCTATGAGAAATACCATGTGCGTCGCTATGGTTTCCACGGCACAAGTCATCGTTATGTCTCCAAACGCGTGTGTGAAATCCTCGGTCTTGATGTCAACAACTCGAAGATTATCACCTGTCATATCGGCAATGGTGCCAGTGTTGCAGCCGTATTGAACGGCAAAGTCATCGACACTTCCATGGGACTTACTCCGCTTGCAGGCCTCATGATGGGTACTCGCTGCGGTGATATTGACCCCTCGGCAGTTACTTATCTGATGGAGAAACTCGGCAAGAAGCCACAGGAAATGGCTGACTATCTCAACAAAAAGAGCGGTGTTGTCGGCATCACGGGCATCTCAAGCGATATGCGCGACATTGAGAATGCAGCCTCAGAAGGCAACGAACGCGCACAATTGGCACTGAAAATGTATGACTATCGCATAAAGAAATACATCGGTGCTTATGCTGCTGCACTCGGTGGAGTGGATGCTATTGTCTTCACAGCAGGCGTTGGTGAGAACCAAACCGGCACGAGAGAAAAGGCTTGTGAAGGTCTTGAATTCCTTGGAATCAAGATTGATGTGGCCAAGAATGCCACCATTCGAGGCGAAGAGGCCATTATCTCTACACCCGAAAGTAAGGTGAAAGTCGTTGTCGTTCCCACGGATGAGGAAATCGTTATCGCCCGAGATACGAAAGAACTCGTTGAGAAAGTGAAGTAAACAGAACCTTTATAACGTAACCATATGCGTAAAGTCCTCTCCTGTTTGAGGAGGGGACCTTTCCTTTCATCCTGCAGAACAGGCTGTTCCCAGACCGTAATGTACATGTAAAATACAGCAATCTAATGAACAAGAAGATAGTAACTTTCGGAGAAATCCTTTTTCGTCTGTCGAAAGAAAACCACTTCCGACTACCCCAGGGACATGTTTTCAATGGCGATTTCGGCGGTTCAGAGGCGAATGTTGCCGTTTCTTTAGCGGTCATGGGCGACCAAGTGGAGTATGTTACCCGCGTTCCCGACAACGCCATAGGGCATGCTTCGCTGATGCATCTCCGTGAGTTCGGACTTGATGTGAAGCATGTTGTGTTGGGAGGTGACCGACTTGGCAGCTATTTCTTCGAGTCGGCAGCGGCCATGCGCAATTCAATGGTGGTGTATGATCGCGAAAACAGTTCTTTCTATACGCTCAAACATGGCGACATCCAATGGGAACCTATCTTTCAAGATGCCGTTTTGTTTCATTGTTCGGGCATTACATGTGCGATGAGTCAAGACGCACTCAACACCACTTTCGATGCCTTGGAATTGGCCAAGAGCATGGGAGTTGAAATCACTTGCGACATCAACTACCGCAAGAATCTGTGGCGATATCCCGGGGCAGATGCACCGAAGACGTTGCACAGACTCATGGAATACAGTTTATTTATCTTTGGAGATCAGAACGAATGGGAGGTAGGAAGCGGACTGAAACATATTCCTTTCGAAGCTGAAGACGCCTCTTATCAGATTGATAAAGCAGCTTATCTCGACTATTTTCATCAGTTGCAACGCCAGTTCCCGCATTGCAAACGCATGCTGATAGCCCTCCGCAACCAGATAGCTTCAACGCATCACACCCTTACCGGAGTGCTCTTTGCCGAAGGAAAACTCTATACAACCCGCATCTATGACATCAACCCGGTAGTTGACCCCATGGGATGTGGCGACGCATTCGTGGCCGGTTTCATCCATGCCCGCATGAAATGGCCCGACGACGACCAGCATTGTCTCGACTTTGCCCTGTCAGCTTCGGCCTTGAAAAACACCATTATCGGCGACCAGAACCTTGCAAGTGAGGCTGAAATCATTGCCAACATGAGCGCCCAAGGGGGCAGAATAGATCGCTAAACCGCCAAGAACAGTCTCCTATTCACACTTCAAGCCGAAACCATAGGCCTATGAAAAGCCTGCTTCTCTGTAAATAAAAACCATCAGTTTTTAACATTTCAGGAGTCCACCAAATAGAAATGAAAACGCGTCTTCCATACTCATGCAAAGCCATTTTATTGCTTTGACACCCCCGTTTTCACCCTCTTCTCATGCCATTTCAGCCACATTACGATGCAAACTGCCTTAGTTCACTGCGTAAAGTGAATGGAATTACTACGTCTTTTGACGCAGATGACATTGTAATTTGATGCAAATGACAACATGTTTTGACATCAAAAAGCGCATTCATTTCAATCAAGAAAGCTAACATATTGATGCTCAACACCTTGCAAAACACCCTCAAAACTCGCGTATTCTGAACCACAATAAATCTTTTTCTGAATTCGCAAGCTATGGAAAAGCAATTGTAAATATCTTTGAAAAGAATTAACCTATTTTGCGCTTCCCCTGTTCTTACCTTGCAAAAAGAGGGAAGGGAAAACATAAAGAAAAAAGAAAAATCTTGCATATTCACATGAAAAACTCTATATTTGCAGATAAGATGCAGATGAAAAAGCAGCATAAATAAAGATAAAAACCATAAGAATATTAAACAAATTGACATGAATATGCCCACCAACAACTACAATCAGCGCAAATTGAACGCTACAGAAAACAACTTACTCAACGTCAACTTCGGTCAGAAACTGTGGTTCATCGTGGCTGCAGTCATTGCTGTCTGTGCCGCATGCTTAATCTTCTTCAAGTTTGTAAACCCCTCTTATGATGAGGAAGCTGCATTGAAAATGAAGCCCATTTTCTTTGGCAACACGCGTGTAGACGATGAACCTGTGAACTCTATCACGCTGATTGCTCCCACCACTACGGCTGTTTACTTCAATATTCTGCCCCAGAAGAAGCAGTTTCAGTTTGATGATCTGCTCTCAAATGATAACACTCCGCTTGATGTCAACATGTATATGATAATCCAGGTAAGGAAAGGACAGACGCCTTCTCTGCTGAGAAACTACGGTGAAGAATGGTTCGAGAACTTCATAGAACCTTACTTCCGCAACAAAGTTCGTGAGTATGTGTCGTCTTGTTCGCCTTTCGATCTGATGAGTAATCGCGAGGTTCTGTCTGCTTTCGACAACAAAATCAAGCAGTCTATGCGTCAGTATGTGACTTCACTTTCGCGAAAAGCCAACTTCCCCATAGACATCCAGCAGGTCATTACCGACCGAGTGATGCCCAATAAAGAGCAGTTAGAGGAGATGAACAAGACCGCTGCAAGCATTCAGGCCAAGCAAACTCAGGAGAAACGGGCCGAGATGGAGCTGGCAAGAGCTAAGGCCGAACGCAACAAAGCCGTTGCCGACAAAGCCTATATGACCGAGCTTAATCTCTCTCCCGCACAGTTCATACAGCTTCGGGCATGGGATGTTATTGAGAAAAAGCATGGTGCAAACATCGATGTTCTTGTCGGTGGAGGAGAAACTCCGGTATGGAATATCCGCAGGAAATAAAGCAAACAAATCGTAACTTCAACAACTTTGTTTACACAACACGTATAGGCTCATGGATTATTACTTAGTGTTTCTTGTGTCAATAGTCATACTTTTATTTGCCTTCATTGTTACTATTCTCGTCTGGAGAATTGTTTATCTGATGAAGACATGGAAAGATGAGTTCCATACTGAGCCTGGATTTCTTTGTCCCCACACATTCTTTGGTCATCCACCCATACCAATTGGCGACATTGTTGAAATCAAGTACACTAGCTCTATACGTTCTTGGAACTCCTATATATTCTTTATCAAGATGGCAAATGGAGGGAAAACAACCTTCACTATCAGTCATAATTTCAGTTCACAACGCGACCGTTTGGAGCGAGAATTACGAGTACAGGGATATGATGGACCTATTGAATATATGTAGTAGGCGACAGTTAATTTATATTTGAGACAAAAGAAATGCATCCATACACAATTCTATTCGATTACACCAAAGAGATTTTGGTCTGTAGTATCATTGTGGGCATCAGTTCATTCATCATCTATCGGCGTCTACTGAGCCGTAAATACGGAGAGTTCCACATTACACACGGCTATCTTTGTCCACATTCTATCCTGAAGATTCCACCGATTCTGATTGCCGATATCACTGACATTAAGTTTGAGTTGCTCCCACGTACAGGCGGTTCTTATAGGTTTTTTGTCACGACTTCGAATGGAGGAGTAGTTCATTTTATTTTCCGTTATCACGCATTTTCAGAGCGATTACGACTTCAAAAAGAGCTAAGAGAAATTGGATATGAGGGCCCTTTTGAGTCCATGCAGCGAAACTCTTGAATGTTAGAACTGCAAAAGATAAACAAACATAATATCACTCACCACCTATAAAGATAAAAAATCATGTTTCGCATGCAATCAATTCTTTTTCTGTTGGGCATTTTCGTCATCATATACATTATATTTGTATTGTTGTTAAGAACATTTCTCAGGGGCAATTCTTATCCTAAAGAGTTCCATACTGAACCCGGTTATCTATGTCCCCACAGCCACTCCAGTCATAAAGTCATACCCATTGCCGACATCGTTGAAATCAAATATCGGGTGATGTGGCGTTCCTGGGGAGCCTATAGTTTCTTTATAAAACTGGCAAATGGAGGCTCAGCGATCTTTACTATCAAACATAATGCCAGATTAGAACGTGTTCGTCTGGAGCAAGAATTACGGGCAAGAGGCTATCATGGCCCTTTCAAACATATTCCTTTATAGCCTTTAGTTGCTCTCTACTTGAGCTAAAGACATCAACTTTAACCAAGACTTCATGCCCCAATAAACATGAACCACCACTCAACTTTCCTTCCAGACATATACGCCTTTACCTGTAATCAGCAGCGGAAGTATTGTTGGGAGAGGATATAAGACAACTATGATGTTCTGTAAAAAAGAGAAGAAAACAAGCAGAAGTGAATTGTCTGAAAATGAATTCAAACAGAAAATCAGTTCTTGTTTTCCTTTGCAGTTTCGCCCATTTCTACTATCTTTGCAACTATCTATAAAGAAAAAGCTATGCAAACAAAATGTCATCTTTCGGTATTAATTCATAAGCAAGCCGAGAAATATGGCGAGCGTGACGTGCTCACCTTTCGCAAGTTCGGCAGTCTTGAGTGGAAGACGATTTCATGGAATCAGTTTTCCTTGCGTGTAAAGCAGGTCAGCAACGCACTCTTGAACCTTGGTGCCAAACCGCAAGAGAACATAGCTGTCTTCTCGCAGAACTGCATTCAATACCTCTATACAGACTTTGGTGCATACGGAGTACGCGTAGTTTCAATTCCTTTCTATGCCACGACGAGTGAACAGCAGATACAATATATGGTCAATGATGCCCAGGTTCGCTTCCTGTTTGTAGGCGAACAAGACCAGTACAACAAGGCTCATCGCATCTTTCCCCTATGTCCTTCGCTCGAACGTATCATCATTTTCGACCCCAGTGTGCGCATAAGTTCACACGATCCCAATGCACTTTATTTCGAAGATTTCATTGCTTTGGGAGAGAAACTGCCCCGACAGAGTGAGGTTGAAAAGTTATGGGAACAGGCCAACGATAACGATATCTGCAACATTCTCTATACCAGTGGAACGACTGGTGACAGTAAAGGCGTCATCCTTACCTACGGCCAATACCGTTCAGCCATGGATGCCAACGACAGATGTGTGCCTCTTGGCGAGAAAGACCGCATCATAAACTTCCTTCCTTTCACGCATGTTTTTGAGCGTGGATGGGCATATTTAGCCCTGACTGAAGGCGCACAGATGATTATCAACACCTATCCGAAGGAGATTCAACAAAGCATGCGCGAGACACATCCAACGAGTATGAGTGCTGTTCCGCGCTTCTGGGAGAAGGTTTATATTGCAGTAAAGTCGAAAATGGACGAGGCTAATCCCGTTCAACACAAGCTTTTCAAACACGCATTAGCCGTTGGAAGGAAGCGAAACATCGAATACTTGAGTCGTGGAAAGCGTGTACCGCTGCACGTTGAACTTGAATATAAGCTCATCAACAAAACAGTGTTGAGTCTTGTTCGCAAACAGATTGGACTCGAAAATCCACATATCTTCCCGACCGCAGGTGCCTATGTGTCACCCGAAGTGGAAGAATTCGTCCATTCCATTGGCATAAACATGATTGTAGGTTATGGCCTTACAGAGAGCATGGCCACGGTTTCATGCGACCATTTAGGTGAGCCTTACACCATAGGTTCTGTGGGAAGACCGATTGAAGGCATTCAGATAAAGATTGGAGAAAACGATGAAGTATTGCTCAAAGGCCCAACGATTACGCCGGGATATTACCATCGTGACCAGGCGAATGCAGAGGCTTTTGATGCTGACGGCTTCTTCCACACAGGTGATGCAGGCTATCTTAAGGACGGCGAACTGTTCTTAAAAGAGCGTATCAAAGACCTTTTTAAGACGTCAAATGGTAAGTATGTGGCCCCGCAGATGGTGGAATCTCTGCTCTTAGTGGATAAATTCATCGATCAAGCTGCAGTTATTGCCGATCAGAGAAAATACGTTTCAGCACTCATTGTGCCTGAATTCCGACTGCTTGAAGACTGGGCACGTAAGCATGATGTGCCGTTCTCAAGCCGTGAAGACCTATGCAACAGCAAGGAAATCTATGCTATGATGAAGGAACGTATTGAGACTTTGCAACAGCAACTTGCAGTCTATGAGCAGATAAAGTGCTTCACATTGCTGCCCCATCACTTCTCAATGGAGAGCGGAGAACTAACGAATACGCTGAAAATGAAACGTCCTGTAATCTATAAAAACTACCGTGAATATATCGATAAAATGTACGAAGAATAATATGATTACAGCAGACCAGTTGAAAGATATCACGGAGCGTACCGACGCATTGCACAGATATCTCGGCATTGACCAGAAGAAAATAGAATTTGAAGAAGAGCAGTTGCGCACACAGGCACCCGACTTTTGGGACGACCCCAAACGTGCCGAAGCGCAGATGAGAAAGGTGAAAGGCATTGAGAAATGGCTCAAGGGCTATGATGCCTGCCGTCAGTTGACCGACGAACTGCAACTGGCTTTCGATTTCTATAAAGACGAAATGGTCTCCGAAGAGGAAGTAGATGCCGACTATACAAAGGCTATCAAAGCCGTTGAAGACTTGGAATTGAAGAACATGTTGCGCCAGGAAGAGGACTCCATGGATGCAGTTTTAAAGATCAATTCAGGCGCGGGAGGCACTGAAAGCCAAGACTGGGCACAGATGTTGATGCGTATGTATCAGCGTTGGAGCGAGTCTCACGGCTATACAGTGAAAGTAACAGACATTCAAGATGGCGATGAAGCCGGCATCAAAAGCGTCACGATGACGATTGAAGGAGGCGATTATGCCTACGGATATCTAAAGAGTGAAAATGGAGTTCATCGTCTTGTGAGGGTATCACCCTACAATGCTCAAGGCAAGCGAATGACCAGTTTTGCAAGCGTATTCGTTACACCTTTGGTTGACGATACTATCGAAGTGTATGTTGATCCGGCCAAAGTGAGCTGGGATACATTCCGTTCAAGCGGTGCAGGAGGACAGAATGTGAACAAGGTGGAATCGGGAGTTCGCCTGCGTTATCAATACGAAGACCCCGATACCGGAGAGCATGAAGAGATCCTTATTGAGAATACTGAGACACGCGATCAACCCAAGAACCGCGCTAAGGCGATGCTTCTTTTGAAGTCACAACTCTATGATCGTGCATTAAAGAAAAGGCAGGCAGAGCAAGCAAAGATAGAAGCGGGGAAGAAAAAGATTGAATGGGGCAGCCAAATTCGAAGCTATGTATTCGATGACCGCCGTGTAAAAGACCATCGAACAGGCTTCCAAACTTCCGATGTTGATGCTGTCATGGACGGTAAACTCGACGGTTTCATCAAGGCTTACCTCATGGAATTCGCCGCCACTGATGCCGAAAAGGAACATCAAGCATAAGGAAATAAACATCATAAATAATCTAAAAGATCAACACTATGAGCAGTAACAAAGCATTGAGAAAGGCAAAGCATGAAGCCTACCAAAAGAAACAGGAAGCCGAAGGAAAGAGTATTGTCAACTATATCTTTATCGGTTTGATTATCCTTGCCGTCTTATACCTTGTCTTTATGGTAGTCATGCAATGAGCAGCGGATTGGAAATAGAACGCAAGTTCCTTGTGAAAAAGGGCGGTAATTATAGAGATGCCGCCTTTAACTGCACGCATATCAAGCAGGGGTACATTCCCGCTGAAGGGGCAACTGTGCGTATTCGGCTTCGCGATGACCGTGCTTTTCTTACTATCAAGGGGCGTTCTACGAACCATGGACTGTCACGTTATGAGTTTGAAAAGGAGATAACACCCGATGAAGCAGAGCATCTCATGGCGCTTTGCAAGGGTGGTGTCATCAACAAACACCGCTATTTGGTGAAAAGTGGCAGTCATACTTTCGAAGTAGATGAGTTCCATGGCGACAACGATGGACTCGTTATGGCCGAAGTGGAGCTGCAAAATGAGGCTGAACCTTACGAAAAACCCGATTTCATCGGTATGGAAGTAACGGGCGACAAGCGTTTCTACAACTCTCATATGCTGCGGTTTCCCTTCAAATTATGGCGCAACACGCTGCCCGAAGAATACCGATAAGCCTATGAACATCGAAGAAATACGTACATTTGCGCTGTCACTTCACGCCGAAGTTACCGAGGATTTGTTTATCGAAACCGTGCTTTCCATCCGCATACATGACAAATGGTTCGTGCTCATCCGGCTCGAAACAGACGAGCCGAACATTGCCGTTAACATGCAACCCGATGTGGCTCGTGAACTGAGAGAACGCTATGATGCCATCCGTCCGGCTTATCATATGAATAAAGAACATTGGAGCGACCTCTTCGTCGAACGGCTTGACGACAGCTTGATCAAGCAACTCATCATCCAATCCTATGAAAACATCATTGCAAAACTGCCGAAAAAGTATCACGCTTCACTTGCTCTGACCCGATAATCTGAATTGCTTCATCAAGTATTAATAGGTGAGAAAATCAGCCCGTTAAAATCAATAAATAACAAGAAAAACAGCAAGTTTTCTTTCTGTTTGATACGAATATTGAAATGTTTTATATAATTTTGTCGCCGATTTCAAACTAAACAGTGATACAATGTCAGAGGAAAGAGTTAACTTCGGAAGTAAGATTGGCGTCATTTTAGCCACGGCCGGTTCTGCCGTTGGCCTTGGAAACATCTGGCGTTTCCCCTATATGGCAGGTGAAAATGGCGGAGCTGCTTTCATATTCATCTATATATTATGCGTCATAGTGTTGGGAATTCCCTGTATGATCAGCGAGTTTATCATCGGTCGCCACGGTGCTTCCAACACGGCAAGAGCCTATACCCGCCTTGCAAAAGGAAGCACATGGAAGTGGGTGGGCTATTTAGAAGTGCTCACAGGTTTCTTGATTACAGGCTATTACGCAGTCGTTTCAGGCTGGTGTCTCAACTATGTTTACGCCTCCATTATGGGCGAATTAAAAGGTGACCCTGCTTTCATTACCGATTATTTCACAGCATTTTCCAATGATCCTATACGTCCGGTTTTCTGGACAATCGCTATCTTTGCAGCCACACATTTCATCATTGTGCATGGTGTTCGCAATGGGATTGAGAAGGCATCCAAGCTGATGATGCCCACACTCTTTATCCTCTTACTTGTCATTGTCATAGCCGCCTGCCTGCTTCCCGGTGCATCCAAGGGCATAGACTTCCTTTTGAAGCCCGACTTCTCAAAGGTAACGGGCGACGTTTTCCTTGGAGCTTTGGGCCAATGTTTCTATTCTATGAGCATCGGTATGGGCTGTTTGTGCACCTACGCCAGCTATTTCAGCCGACATACCAATATCAAAACCTCTGCCATTCAAATCGGATTGATAGATCTTTTAGTAGCAATCTTGGCGGGATTGATGATATTTCCTGCTGCATTCTCTGTCGGAATAAGTCCTGACAGCGGCCCTTCGCTCATCTTTATCACGCTTCCCAACGTCTTCAATCAAGCCTTTTCAAGTGTTCCTCTCATTGGTTGGATAGTCTCTTTGATGTTCTATGCACTGCTTTCCTTAGCTGCATTGACCTCTTTAATATCCCTCCACGAGGTCAACACAGCTTTCTTCTACGAGGAAATGCACATCTCTCGCAAGGCAGGAGCATGGATTGTGACCCTTTCCTGCGGTCTTATTGGTGCCGTTTGTTCGGTATCTATCGGGCAGAAAGCCCACATGTCAGTCTTTGGAATGGACCTTTTCGACCTCTTTGACTTTGTTACCGGCCAGCTGATGCTACCGTTATGCGGCATGCTGATGTGCCTTTTCGTGGGCTGGTTCGTACCGAAACAGATTGTGAAAGACGAACTTTCAAACTGGGGAACACTGCGTTATAGTTTCTATACGCTGTTCATCTTCGCCATGCGCTTCGTCTGTCCACTGTGCATTCTCGCCATAGTGCTGCATCAATTCCATGTGATTTAATCTCTTGTGGAACAACAGAGGAGAGTTCCTCTAACAGCTAAAAATCATCTCATACCCATGAAATTCCATGATTTCTTCTATTACAACAAATCCGACCGCAACGTCATCCTTGTCCTGTTAGTGATAGCCGTTGCCTCTCTCACCGCCTTGTTTTTCCTCGGCAATGATGAGATTTCAGTGGGCGAAGGCTACCAAGAAACAGCCCAATCTACAAGTAACAAGTCTGCAGAAAACAAGCCCACCCCTTATTATAAAACAGAAGAAAGAGTGGCTGAACTGTTTCCTTTCGACCCCAACACGGCCGACAGTACCACTTTTCTGCGTCTCGGACTGCAGCCATGGCAGGTGAGAAACATCTACAAATACCGCGCAAAAGGTGGCGTCTATCGTCATCCTGCCGACTTTGCACGCCTATATGGACTCACTCAACAGCGTTACTTGCAACTCAAACCCTATATCCGCATCGGCCAAGCTTACCTCCCTGCAGCCCTATTACCCGAAGCCCAAGAGCGCAAAGTCCGTCATGACAGTATCGTAGCACACTATACTCCCAAGATGAAAGAAGGCGAAACACTCGACCTCAACACTGCCGACACCACGCAATTGCAGCATGTTCCCGGCATAGGCCCCTACTATGCACGGCAGATTTTGAATTATAACAAGCGACTCGGAGGCTTTGCCGATACCCGACAACTCATGGAAATAGATGGTTTCCCGACTGCAGCACTAAAATATTTCACCGTTAATCGCGCCCATATTACAAAGCTGAATGTAAACCGACTGACGCTTGCCCAGTTGCGACATCACCCTTATATCGGCTTCTATCAGGCGCGTGACATCGTGGATTACCGTCGTTTAAGAGGGCCATTGAAAAGCCTTGACGACCTCAGCTTACTGAAAAGTTTCACGCCAGAGACCATAGAACGTCTGCGCCCTTATGTTGAATTCTAAAGCTTTTCGCCGTATTGGGAAAAGTCAATGGGCTTGATTTACGAAACCTGTTCTATGAATTCGTCGTGCATGACGCTTCATGCATCATCATGAGGAGCCTATCATCTGAGAAGAACATGACAAGTTGGAAGGCACAAGTCACAATAGATGTATTCCTCTTTTTGTAAAGAAAACCACCCTGTTTTTAACACTTCAAGACTCCACCTTTTAGAAAAAAAGAAACGAGAAAACAGAGAATATTTCATGATTTCGCAGACCTCATGATGAATTCTGATGCAGATGATCATGTAACTTGACGCAGATTGCGCAGCCATTTGCATCAGAATGCGCGATGAAATGGGGCATAATGCACGATGATTTGATGCAAGTTACAAGGTTTTTCAGCGTGATTTTAAGTCGTTATTTGCCTCTGAATTCATAATCTTTTGATTATTAAAGAGTTGCAAAGTGCTTGAAAACGGTACGTATTTGGAGCGAGAGTGTGTTTCGTTTTGAATACGCGAAGCATTTGAGAGCAATTGTAAAAGGAATTGACAAGAACACTTGTTACAGCTTGACATGAAGCATTATGAACTCAAATACTTCTTTGGTCATTTCGATATCACTTACGACTTGCCCTTGAGAATCAAGCAAACCAAGACCAATTGCTATGTCAAAGGCTGGTGTGACCTCTTGGAAACAAAGAAATGGCAAGGCGAGAAACTACACAAATATCAAGTGGGAATAAGCATTGATATAATGTATTAAGGAAGTTACCTTCTATTTTATGCTCTCCCGAAATAATAAAAGCAAAATCATCATATCGAGAGGGAAACGGGCAAGAAAGCCAAGACTTTCTTGCCCGTTTCCTTTTCAATTCTTATACAATAGGTAATGCTACGCCCTTTATCTTCTGATAAATATCCAATGCATAGACATCGGTCATGCCGCTGATATAGTCAATAACTGCCATGATACGCGTCTCTACATCATCACTGTGAATGTCATACTGACTGCTGACCCGACGGATAAGCTGCTGCGAATAAAAGCGCTTGGGATTGACGGCAGCCTCGACAAACACGCTCATCAGTGTCTCCATAATCTTGTAACCCGAGAGTTCTATGTCGAGCACTGGCTTACTATGATAAATCTTTTGATATGATATTTCGGTACAACGACGGTAAGCTTCACGCTGAAGCGGGGCGATATGATCTATGATACTGCCGTTAAAAGTGCCGTTAAGGATTTCTTCTTCGTGCTCTACAAAAGTTCTGACACACTCGTTCTCAAGTTTTCCAATGACACTTGCCCGCATGTAAACGATTTGTTCATTGTTATCAGTCACACCCTCTTCACGAATGCGTTCTGTGATTTCCCGACGCATATCCTCATCAAAAAAGCCTAACAACAGACGGGTTGTCTCTTCAAATGACAGGATCTTCAGTTTGTGGGCATCTTCAATATCCATGATTTCGTAGCAGATATCATCGGCAGCTTCCACAAGATAAACCAACGGATGACGTGCGTATTTCAATGGTTCTCCGGGCTTAGACTTGCAAATAAGGCCCAATTCATCGGCTATTTTGCGATAATCTTCGGCTTCAGTCTGAAAGAAACCAAACTTTCCATGACGGCCAGCCAAACTGCTTGAGAACGGATATTTCACGATACTTGCCAACATCGAATAAGTCATGACAAAGCCTCCCTGACGTCGCCCGAAGAAACGATGAGTAAGTAGTCGGAAGGCATTGGCATTGCCTTCAAAATGCGTAATGTCATCCCAAAACTGCGATGAAACCGTCGATTTCAGCTGCTTCCCTTCCCCTTCTGTGAAGAAAGTCTGTATGGCTTTCTCGCCCGAATGACCGAAAGGAGGGTTTCCCATATCGTGAGCGAGGCAGGCTGCACTAACAATCGTGTCGATTTCCTCAAACAAAGTGTTGGCCAATTCGGGGTGCTTCTGCTTCAAACGCGTACAGACATCATTGCCCAACGACTGCCCAAGGCTTGACACTTCGAGGCTATGTGTCAGTCGATTATGCACGAAGACACTGCCCGGAAGAGGGAAAACCTGCGTCTTGTTCTGTAGTCTTCTGAACGGAGCTGAATAGATTAAGCGGTCATAATCACGCTTGAACTCTGATCGGTCATCATGTCTTTCAGCATGACGATGCTCTTGACCGAGTCTCTTGTTACTTATAAGTTGTTGCCAGTTCATGGGACAAATATAGTGTAAATTAGTGGATTTTCTGTCTTTTTAAGCCGAAAAATGAAGTTATCTGCATAGAATTGCGTATTTTTGTACCTTATAAATAATAATAATGGATATTAAAGTAGTAAACAAAGGACATCAACCCCTGCCTAAATATGCCACACCACAGAGTGCAGGCATGGATCTTCGGGCTAATATTGAAGCACCAATCACACTGAAACCCATGGAGCGCAGACTTATTCCAACAGGTCTATATATAGCGCTTCCTGTAGGATATGAAGCACAGATTCGCCCTCGCAGCGGACTTGCTTTGAAGCATGGCATCACCGTTCTCAACACTCCGGGAACGATAGATGCCGACTACCGCGGTGAACTCATGGTGTTGCTCGTGAACTTTTCCGACTCTGATTTCATCATCAACGACGGCGAACGCATTGCCCAAATGGTTATTGCACGTCACGAGCAAGGCATATTTGAGGTGGTGGAAGCACTTGGTGATACGGAGCGTGGTACGGGTGGTTATGGTCACACAGGAGTGAAATAAAATCAATACAACACGGCTTTGAGACAGTACTTCAAACATATTCCATTTGCTTTGGCTATCACCATGATGGCTGCAACAGCAGTTTTCCCATCGTTTGCCAAACGTGATAAGAAACTGAAACAGACGGTTTCATCGGCCAATGTGCCTATGATGAGCTATGAAGACAGCGTGCGTTACAACACTATGTTCCTTGATGCAATCCTCGCTGAAGCTGCCGACAAGAATGATTCTGCCTATGCTCTGCTGAAACAATGCATCGAACTCAATCCGAATGCGGCCGAAGCTTATTATTTCCTCGCTCCATTTGAGTCGGACAAGAAGAATGACACATTAGCGATTTCCTATCTTACAAAAGCCTGTGCTCTCTCTCCCGACAACGACGACTATCAGGAACGATTGGCCGAATACTACATCAATGCACAACAATATGCCAAGGCTATTGATGTATTTGAAGCTTTAATAACTCATCATAGCGACCGTACTGATGTGCTTCAAGTGCTTCTTCAGCTCTACAACCAGCAGAAAGACTACGACAACATGCTGCGAACACTTGCCCGACTTGAACAGAACGACGGCAACAGTGAAGCCCTTACGATGTCAAAGGTGCACGTTTATGAACTCAAAGGTGACAGGAAACAGGCTTACAAAGCACTTCAAACGCTCTGTGAAACCTATCCCAACGACCCTAATTATCGCGTCATGACAGGCAACTGGCTCATGCAGAACGACCGTAAGAAAGAAGCCTATGAACTCTATCAAAGCGTGCTGAAAGAAGAACCAAACAACGCTATGGCCCTTGCTTCCATGTATGACTATTACATGGCAACTCAAGACAGTCTGCAGGCAAAAAGCATCATGGAACGCATTTTATTGAGTGATAAAAGCGACTCTAAGATGAAGCAAAGCATGATTAGACAGTTCATTCAAACCAATGAACAAAGTGGCGGTGACAGCATAAAAGTGTTGAAAATGTTTGATGAGGTCATGAGAACATCTCCCAAGGACGCTGCCATTGCTGAACTGAAAGTAGCTTATATGTCGCTGAAGAAAATGCCGACAATAGCTATCGACAGTGCGATTGTCAATCTACTTAACATCGACCCAGACAATAAAGGAGCACGAATTCAACTGTTGCAAGACGTTTGGGCATCGAAGGACTGGCTACGAATTATTGACCTCTGCAATACTGGGTTGGCTTTCAATCCCGATGAAATGGGCTTTTATTATTTCATGAGTATGGCTTACATTCAGCTTGATAAAGCCAATCTTGTTATTGAGACCATACGCAAAGGAATGATGCATGTGAACGATAAGACCAACAAGGACATGGTGGCTGAACTCTATGCAATCATGGGCGATTATCTGCAGAAACAGAATCGTTATAAGGAGTCGTATGCAGCTTACGACAGTTGTCTGCAATACAAAAATGACAATATCTATTGCATGAACAACTATGCTTACTACCTCAGTATTAATGGTGGTGACCTGAAGAAAGCCGAGCAAATGAGCTTCAAGACGGTGCAGGCTGAACCCAAGAATGCTACCTATCTTGATACTTACGCATGGATACTTTTCATGCAAAAGAGATTTACCGAGGCCAAGATATATGTTGACCAAGCTATCAAGAACGACACAGATTCAGTGCAGAGTTCGGTCATATTAGAACATGCAGGGGATATCCATGCACAGCTTGGCGACACAAAGACAGCCCTCTACTATTGGCATAAGGCCCTAAAGATCGGCAGTGGAAACACTGCTATTCTTGAGAAAAAGATTCGTTTAAAGAAATATATCAAATAGCAAATGAAAACAAAAACAAAGTATAGCCGGCTCATCCTGTTGGCATTTTCCCTGCTCCTCACTGCCTGTGGAACAAAGAAAAATATAGTAAGATCCACAGCGACAACTTCCAACACGACGGTGACGACATCAAAAGCTACCGGTAACAGCGAACTGCAAAAACTTGCATTCATGCAGAAAGTGGCTGACAATGCAGTTTATGCCACTAACATTGTCGGCGACATGAAGTTCAATTTGCAGGTTGACAACAGGAATATCACTACGTCAGGGGCACTTCATATGCGCAAGAACCAAGTTATCCGCATTCAGCTTTTCATTCCTTTGTTGGGTACAGAAGTGGGCCGTTTGGAGTTCACTCCTGATTATGTGCTCGTCATCGACCGCCTGCACAAGGAATACATCAAGGCCGATTATTCACAATTGGACTTCTTGAAAAACAACGGTCTGAATTTCTACAGCCTGCAATCCCTGTTCTGGAACCAGTTGTTTCTGCCTGGGAAAGATCGTCTGAACGAGTCTTCACTGCGCCAGTTTAATGTCAATTTGCAGTCTTCCGGCACGACAACACCTGTCAGTCTGCATCAAGGAAACATGGATTTCGTTTGGAATGCCGACAAACAAAACGGCACAATAGGCCAGACAACCGTATCTTATCGTAGTCAACAACATGGTAACTCCACGCTCACTTGGCTTTATTCCAACTTCATGACCGTAGGAGTGAAAAGCTTTCCTGCCAAGCAAAGCTTTACTTTTACTACGACGGCAACTCGTCAAAAACAAACTGTTCAGGTGACTCTCGACATGGATGAGGTGACAACAAAAGACAACTGGGAGGTCAACTCTACCGTTTCAAGTAAATATAAGAAGATAGAAACCAAGGACATCTTAGCTAAAATCATGACGCTATAAATGAAAAGAATTGCATTCATCCTATTTACCCTGCTGCTGACGCTCAGTATTTCGGCACAAAAGAAAGTGCCGAACAAGCAGTATGTAAAGACACAAAAGAAAGCAAAAACAATAAAAAAGGCAGTTAAGCCCAAGGGTAAAACTGTCCAAAAGACCGCAATCTATACCAATGCTTCTATTCGTGGACTGCAAGGACAGCGTTCACAGATACAGAAAAAGATTAAGGAACAGGAGCAAGCTCTACGCAAGAACCAAGCTGATGTAAAAGAAAGACTTAATAATCTGCTGACTCTTAACAGTCAGATTGATGAGCGGCAGAAGAATATCAACGGCATAGAGAAAGACATTCACCATATCAATGGCAACATTGATATACTCAAAGCACAGCTCCAGACACTTGAACAACAACTAGCAGACCACAAGAGTAAGTACATCAAATCTATGCGCTACATGGCTCATCACCGCACAGTTCAAGACAAATTGATGTTTATCTTTTCTGCAAACAACTTCACTCAGATGTACCGTCGCCTACGTTTCGTGCGCGAATATGCCGACTTTCAGAAGGCACAGGGAGAGATGGTGAAGAACAAACAGGCTCAGGTTGATGGAAAACACAAACAATTAGAGCAGGTGAAAGGACAGAAGAGCAATCTTCTCTACCAAGGAAAGAAAGAGAAAGAAGCCCTTGAAGGTCAGCAGAATGAACAGAAAAAGATGGTTGCTTCACTGCAAAATCAGCAGAAAACCATTCAGAAGATCATCACAGAACAAAAGCAGAAAGATGCTGCCCTCAATGCACAAATCGACCGATTGGTAGCTCAAGAAGTGGCCAGGGCACGTGCACGTGCAGCTGCAGAAGCCAAACGTCAGGCTGCAGCTAAGGCCGCCGCACAACGCCGCGCTGCAGAATTAGCCCGCCAGAAAGCCGCTGCAGAGGCTGCAGCCCGCGAGAATGCACGCCGTATAGCAGAGGCTAAAGAACGTGAAGCCCGCTTGAAAGCTGAAGCAGAAGCAGCTGCCCGAGCTGCAGAAGAAGCCCGAATTGCACAGCAATCAGCTGCAGAAGCCAAGAAAAAAGCAGCTGCGGAAGCAACTGCAAAGGCTGCTGCAGAGAAACGGGAACGGGCAGAACAGGCTGCAAGGGAGGCCGAAGCACAGCGCCAAGCGGCAGAACGTAAGGCTAAAGTTGAGGCTGAACGCCAGAAACAAGAACTTGCAGAAGCCAAGAAAGAGGCTGATGCTGCCGAACGATTATCGACAGTAGACCGCATGATTAGCGGTGGTTTTGAAGCTAACCGCGGTCGGCTGCCAATGCCAATCTCGGGCAACTACAAGATTGTAAGCCACTTCGGACAGTACAATGTATCGGGCTTGAAAGGCGTGACGCTTGATAACAAGGGCATCAACATTAAGGGAAATCCAGGTTGTGTGGCTCGTTCTATCTATGATGGAGAAGTGAGTGCAGTCTTCGGATATGCCGGAAGCATGGTAGTTATGGTGCGTCATGGCGCTTTTATCTCTGTGTATTGCAATCTGCGTTCAGTCAGTGTAAGCCGTGGGCAGAAAGTAAGCACACGTCAAGCACTTGGTACTGTCGGCACAGATAATATCCTCCAATTTCAATTGCGCAAAGAAACAGCCAAACTTAATCCTGAAGCTTGGCTTGGAAGATAAAGACTTTTCGCTTCCCCTTCTATGGAGGGGAAGCCTTAATAAAGGGCTAATTACACTTCTCAACAACCGTTTATAAACGTAAAGATTAAAATAAAAAGGGATCAATTAAAGCTTAAACAACACCTATTCACATAAAGATTTTTCTACTTATCTCTCAAGATTGGGCTATCACATCCCACACCTTCATCGACTATAAACCTAAAACAACCTACAATGATAAAACCTAAAAACATACTATTTGCCTGGTTCTGGCTAACATGTACACTGACACATGCACAGCTTACAATGCCTCGCGCAACCTCAACCTACTGGAGAGACTCCGTTCCCGAAGCCATGCGACAGAGTTATATCTCCTATGGTGCACAGTATATCGGCCAACCTTGGGCAACAATTCCTGACTCTATCTTCGGTGAATTCAGACGCAATGGTAACCGAACGCATTACGAACAGCTTTGCTTTCAGAAACGAACTCAACTCGCAGCCATAGCTATGGCCGAGATTATAGAAGGCAAAGGACGCTTCATACCCGACCTCAAAGCAGGATTAGACAACCTGCTTGCCGAACCTTAATGGGGCATTCCTGCCCACTATGGCCCAGCCCAACCAAAGGAAAAAAACCAAACCGTAGACCTTTTCAATGCTGAAACAGCAGGTTTGCTGACATGGATACGCTACATGTTAAACGATGCTTTAGGCCATGACATGCAGCAGAAACTCGACCAAGAAATCCGCAGACGGCTGCTTCAACCAGCCCTGAAGACCAACTATTGGTGGAAACATAGCCGTATGAACTGGACGCCATGGATTTGTTCGAACTGGCTAACCGCCGTACTGATTTGCGAAAATGACGAGACAAGAAAAGTATCTTGACAAGCTCTACAGCTGCATCAGCTATGCCGACAACATTATGCTTGACAAGAAAACAGGGCTTTATTTCCGCGATGGTAAATATGTTTATCCGAAACACAAGACGCTCCGCGGGCGCAAAGACTTCTGGGCAAGGGGCAACGGTTGGGTGCTTGCAGGGCTTGCCAAGGTGCTGCAAGACATGCCGAAAGACTATTGTCACTACACGTTCTTTGTTGGGAAATACCGCCGTTTGGCCAAAGCTGTGGCCAAATTGCAGCAGCGCGACGGCTATTGGACACGCTCGATGATGGATCCACAACAGGCTCCTGGGCCTGAAACGAGCGGCACGGCATTCTTCACCTACGGTCTGCTTTGGGGCATAAACAACGGTATTCTCCCGATGAAACCGTATGAAAAGACCGTTCATCGCGCCTGGAACTATCTGAACACAAAGGCACTTCAGCCCGATGGTCGCGTGGGCTATGTGCAGCCTATCGGGGAGAAAGCAATCCCGGGACAGGTGGTTGATGCCCATTCCGAAGCCAACTTCGGCGTCGGAGCCTTTCTCCTTGCCGCCTGTGAATACTATCGATTTATTCATCATTAAACCGATTTCATCGAACATAAAGCCACGAAAATTATCTTTCCCGGATAGCTTATAACACAGAATACAGGGAAGCATGCACCGTGCTTTCCGATGTTTCGCGGCCTCATCTGCAATGACATTCCCCACCACTTCCAGTGAGTAAAATCCTTTACAATACCCCTTTCAGGAAGCGCCTCGCTGAAAAATAAAAGTAATCAGGTCGTAAATACGCGAGTTTTGAGGTCTCCAAGCAATCTGTTGACTATCAAGCTATTAAGAAAAAGAACATGGATATTTCGTCCCTTTTCAGGCAGAAAGCAAGCTGACATGACGCTTTTTAACCGCTGATTTGAGTCATTTCATCACGTAATCTGCAGCATATCAGCATGCCTTCTGCACCAAAACGCAATGCTAAATGACGCATATTGCACAACAAAACCAAAGAGAACAGGAAATAACTACGATGAAATGGGCAAAAAATAGCTAAGA
The DNA here is from genome assembly GCF_001814685.1 of Prevotella sp. HMSC077E09. Classification (NCBI taxonomy): domain Bacteria; kingdom Pseudomonadati; phylum Bacteroidota; class Bacteroidia; order Bacteroidales; family Prevotellaceae; genus Prevotella; species Prevotella sp. HMSC077E09. The sequence continues at coordinate 77,464 of NZ_KV817530.1, forward strand.
AAACGTTCTTTATTTTCTAAAAGGTCAACTTTCAACGAGCGTTTTTTTAGCCAATTTTTATTACAATATCACGCTTAAACTTCAAGTTCTTCATCCAACCTATTCATTTTCTTTGACTGTCTCCAAGACTGAATGGATGATGAAACTCCACATGCAACGCCTCACTGAACACAGTAATTTATACATCATGAATGATGCATTATGAATTAAAATCGCTATTTTTGTAGCCGACAATATGAATTGAAAACCAAACGAATAAAACGATGAAGAAACTCCATGCAACCCTTAAGCGCTCGCTATTGGCAGCCGGTTTAGCCTCTACCGTAGCGCTTTCAACCTCGGCACAACAGGCTCACGAAGACAAAAGACGCAATCCGTTGCTCATCTATAGCGCACTGCCTTTTACGGCACCTGACTTCAGTTGTATTTCAGAAACCGACTATAAGCCGGCCTTGTATAAGGCTATCGATGATCAACGCGACTTTATCAATCACATCGTCAGCAACGAGGAAACTCCCACTTTCGCCAATACAATCCAAGCTTATGAGCGAAGTGGCGTGATGCTTGACCGCGTTTTAAGCGTATTCTATTGCTTGACAAGTGCTCACAAGACGCCAATCATAGCCCAAACAGAGAAAGAAATCACGCCCGTTTTAACCGACTGGCAAAACAAGATAACCTTTAATGAGAAACTATTTGCCCGCATCAAGTATGTCTATGACCACGAACGAAACACGCTGAAAGGTGAAGATCTCAAGCTTTTAGACGAGACCTACAAGCAGTTTGTACGCTCCGGCGCTCTTCTTTCAGCCGAGAAGAAAGCGCGGATGGAGCAAATCAACAGACGAATTGCCGAACTACAGCAGCAATGGGGCACCATGTTGACCGATGCAACCAATCAGGCTGCAGTGTGGGTGAACAGTAAAGACGAGCTGAAAGGACTGAGTGAGGCCGATATTGCCCAATGCAAGAAGGATGCAGCAAGCCGTGGTGGTAAGGCTCCTTATTGCATAGTGATTGTCAACACCACACAACAAGCCATTCTTACTCATCTTGATAGCCGCGATTTACGCCGTCGCGTGTTCGAAGCTTCAGTGCATAGAAGCGACGGAACAGGTGGTTTCAACACCTATCCTATCGTAGTTGAGATGGCAAAGTTGCGCGCAGAGAAAGCCGAACTCATGGGGTATAAGAACTATGCTGCCTATTCTTTGGAGAACACCATGGCCAAAACACCGGAGAATGTGTATGCCTTTTTGAAACAACTCATCGCTTCTTACAAGCCAAAAGCAAAGGAAGAGACCCGCGAAATCGAAAAGTTTGCCCGCAAAATCGAAGGAAACGACTTCAAACTTCAACCCTACGACCGTTTCTACTACTCGGCAAAGATGAAGAAAGCCAAGTATAATTTCTCCGAAGATGACGTCAAACCTTACTTCAATATCGACAGTGTGCTCATCAAGGGTGTGTTTTATGCTGCCCAAAGAGCCTACGGATTGACTTTCAAAAGGGCTTGGGACGTACCTACATATCATAAGGATATGCGCGTGTATGAAGTCATTGACAAGGACGGGAAGCCACTCGCACTGTGGTATTGTGACTACTTCCGCCGCCCAACCAAACGTGGAGGTGCGTGGATGAGCAGCTTTGCCAAGCAGAGCAAATACCGCAAACAGCAGCCTATTATCTATAATGTGTGCAACTATGCCAAGGCACCCGAGGGCCAACCTACACTCCTGACATGGGACGAAGTAACGACAATGTTCCATGAGTTTGGACATGCCTTGCACGGTATTCTGTCGGATTGCGAGTATAATTCTCTTAGTGGAACCGCCGTTGCCCGTGACTTTGTAGAGATGCCTTCGCAGTTTAATGAGAGCTTTGCCAGCATTCCGGAGATCTTCAACCACTATGCACGACACACCGAAACGGGTGCACCGATGCCCGAAGAACTCAAGGAAAAGATGCTCAGCAGCATCAATTTCCAACCTGCTTACGCCTTAGGTGAGAACCTTGGTGCCACATGTATCGACATGGCTTGGGCGATGTTATCCTCCAAGGACATACCCGCAGCCGACAAAGCGGCAGCTTTCGAGCAGCAAGCTCTTAAGGAAGTAGGTCTTTTGGACACACAGATTCCGCCACGTTATGCCACATCCTACTTCAATCATGTATGGGGAGGAGGCTATGCCGCGGGCTATTACAGCTACCTTTGGACTGAAGTTTTGGCCGACAACATAGCCTCTTGCTTCGCTCAACGCGGTGCTCTGAAGCCCGAAGTAGGCCAGGATTTCCGCGACAAAGTACTCAGTAAAGGCAATACTAAAGACCTTATGCAGACCTTTACTGACTTCACCGGTCTGAAATCTCCCGACACTTCGGCACTCTTGAAGGCAAGAGGAATGTAGAAAGTACACGATATTGAAACATTAAAAGCTATCATATATGCTGAAAATTCTTCTCAAACTGTGGTGGATACAGAAGCAAAGAACGTTTGATTGGAAGCGCATGGGCATCTTCATCTACATGGTGCTGTGCATCATTGTAGGTATGGGTGCAGGCTATTGGCAGGCAGGAGGCGAGCTGGGTAAGCTCTTCACGAGGGGTGGAATGGAGATTATCATCGTTCCACTTGTCATGATGTTTTCTCCCATGGAGCTTCTGATGAAGTTTTTGTTGAAGACAGATGCTGCCGGAATGGACGACTATCTGCGCACCAAACCCATACCACAAGCCACGTGGCATCGCTTTCTCCTTGTGCTCAATCTCATCGACTACCTCAATTGGTTCATTCCAATTATGGCCTTCATCATTGCTTGTATGCTCATGCCTATGGGCTATGCACTGCTGGTTTTCGGGCTTTCGCTGACCTTGAACATTGCAGACGGCCTGATGATTACAGGTCTTCGAAAGGCCCAAGGATGGGAATATAAGCTGCCATTATGGTTGATGTTGCTCTTCTATTATTGCCTTTCTGTGCCCTTCATGGTCTTTTTCATGAGTTGGTTAGGGCCTGTCGGCAGTGCCATTACATGGTTCTTGGCCACTTTGGGCTTTGGAGTAACCGTCTATGCCTACCTTTGTTATGTCAGACATTACAATGAACAGCAGGGTCAACAGACGAAAGTGGGCCGCATTGGAGGCACATCGCTCTTCAGCATGGAATATATCTCACTGCTTCGTTCGAAGCGTCTGCGCACGGGAGAGCTGTTTATTCTGACGATAATGGTACTGCAAGCTTACTCCCAGGGCATGAACATGAAAGGGGATGACGACTTGAACAGCATCTCCGGAATATTTCTTTTCATGGCTATCATGTTCTCTTCCATGATGCTTGGACAATGGATCTTCGGCATTGAAGGCAACTTCTTCCATGGCCTGATGACGAAACCTATTTCGGTTTTCAACATGCTCTGGCGCAAGTTTTGCTTCTTCCTTCTCCTAAACATGACAGCAATGCTCTTGCTTGTCCCCGGCATATTCTTGGGCAACTGGCACTTTACGAGATTGCTTTCCATATTCATTTTCTGTGCGGGAATAAACATATTGTACATGCCCACATGTCTTTTCTCGAAACGAATAGACCTTTTCTCTTCGGCTTTCTTCAATTATCAAGGGGCCAGCTTGAGCGTCAATGTCTATGGTTTCGTGATATTAATCCCGATCGCTATCTACCTTTGCATAATCTTCTTCATTGAAAATCCACTCCTTACAGACGGAGTTGCTGCCGGCCTTGGACTTATCATGCTTGGTCTTTCGCGTCCGATTATCCGACGTGTTGCCAACCGTTTCATGGCAATAAAATACAAGCGAATGGAGGATTTCATGGAATAGAAACCTCCCCCTACTCCCTCCCAAGGAGGGGAGAAGCGTATGATGGCCTTTCAAGGGAGAGGAGACAGAACTGAAGAACTTAACATGATACTGAAACGTTTGTACGATATCAGGCAATTATAAACTACAAAATATGAATTAAACAACATGGATATAGAAATTAAAGACCTTAAAAAGGTGTATGGAACTCAGACAGTTGTCGACATCAAAGAACTGACTATACACGCCGGAGAGCTTATCGGACTCGTGGGAAACAACGGTGCCGGCAAGACTACGCTCATGCGATTGATCCTCGATTTGATTAAAGCTGACGAGGGTTTTGTGATGAGTAATGGGGTTAAAGTAAACGAAAGCGAGGCTTGGAAACAATATACAGGCTCGTTTATTGACGGTCGTTTCCTGATAGATTTCTACACTCCGGAGGAATACTTCACTTTTATCGGCACCGTATATGGCTTGTCAAAAGAGATAATCGACGAACGGTTGTCCCGTTATGCACCCCTGATGCACGATGAAATCCTCGGTACAAAGAAGTATATCCGCGACTTTTCAGAGGGCAACCGACAAAAGATCGGCATCATTGGCGCCATGCTTATCAATCCACAGATACTCATTTTAGACGAGCCTTTCAATTATCTTGACCCCTCATCTCAAATCAACATCGCCAAGATGATACACGCTTTCTGCAAGGAAACAGGTGCAACCGTCATTCTTTCGAGCCACAATCTGAACTTCGTTTCCGACATATCGTCACGCATCCTGCTGCTCGAGAAGGGGCTACTCATCAAAGACTTAAACAATGAAGAGGGTTGCGCCATGAAAGAATTAGAGGCATATTTCGGGGCATAGCTGCCTACCCTATCCCCTCTAAAAACGCTTCAACCTTCGCCTTCGCTCATGACTTGCAAACCCACGAAACAAGACAAAGCAAAGGTTGAGGACTTCTGTCATCGCGCCATTCATCTGCTTTTTCAATATAACTCCCTTAACACTTTCAACGATTTCAGCTCGGGAAACTTTGGAATATGCAAGCGGTAATAGGTCAAAACGATTTCACAGAAGCGGTTTCTGTCGGCATGCGACATCTTAAAAAGGTGCATGTTGGCATAATCCATGCGCGAAAACGTGGCCACAAGATTAGCATCTGACGGGGCAAGAAAGTCGCGATGTGTGGGCATAGTGCATGAGTAACAGCCACTGCGCATGTCAAAATAACACCCTTCCTCATAAGCTTCAAGGTTGGGATAGAACCCCAAAAAGCGCAGCAAATGCACGATATAGACAAGGTGGAAATTGGAAAATGTGGTGCCACAGCTGTCAAGCCATTCAATACTTGAAACGATATAGTTGAACAAAGGCGCATTGGTTTGTTCGTCACGCGTGGCATATGCCGTCAGTTCGGCAAGGAAAAACGAGATAGAAAGCTTATAGGAATCAAAAGGTATTGACCCCAACGGGTATGCAATCCCTACTTGAATAAAGGTTTGAATCGTAGCTTTCTGACGATAATCATATTCAACATCGAGCACGGCGAAAGGCTGGAAGTATTGCTTTTTGACTTTCGCTCTCGGCGAGTTTGATATCCGTGCAGCAAACGTTACACGTCCCTGTTGCTCGGTAAGCAAATCAATCATCATTTTGTTTTCGCCGAATTTGAATGCATGCAGCACTATTGCTTTCGTCTTTATCACCATAGTGGCAAAGTTAGTCCAAAAAGATTAAAAAATAACATCTATCACAAAATATTTCAATAAAAGTTTGGTGAGTTCGAAAAATAACGCTAACTTTGCACCCGCAAAATAAGCCTCATGGTCCCTTCGTCTATCGGTTAGGACGAGAGATTTTCATTCTCTAAAGAGCAGTTCGACTCTGCTAGGGACTACAAGTAAAATAAAATAGAAGTAAACAGAAGATGGCAAATCACAAATCATCAGTAAAGAGAATCCGTCAGACGAAGACAAAGACGCTGCATAATAAGTATTATGCCAAGACAATGCGTAATGCTGTTCGTAAGCTTCGCGCAATCTCTGACAAGGATGAAGCAGTCAAGTTGTATCCTGTAGTACAGAAAATGCTTGATAAGTTAGCAAAGACTAACATCATACATGCAAACAAAGCAGCCAACATCAAGTCTGGTTTGGCTCTTCATATCAGCAAGCTCGGCTAATCATAGCAGTGCTTACGAGTCTGTAAAGGTCGTAGTTCTCAAGGGAATTGCGACCCTTATTCGTTTATATCCACAATGACTTTGCAGGCTCATCATCATGAAATCTCAACATCTCATCCCCCACATGACAAGCTGCCGGAAGTCTGCAGATGAGAGCAGAAACTATCCCCTTGGCATCCATATCCCAAGAAACGAATAATGTGCAGTTTAAATTAGTAAATGCGACAGTCTC
>NZ_KV817531.1:0-233 GCF_001814685.1 Prevotella sp. HMSC077E09
ACTCTCTGTACCGGCCATTGTAACACGTGTGTAGCCCCGGACGTAAGGGCCGTGCTGATTTGACGTCATCCCCACCTTCCTCACACCTTGCGGTGGCAGTGTCTCCAGAGTGCCCAGCATCACCTGATGGCAACTGAAGAAAGGGGTTGCGCTCGTTATGGCACTTAAGCCGACACCTCACGGCACGAGCTGACGACAACCATGCAGCACCTTCACAGACGCCCCGAAGGGCC
>NZ_KV817532.1:0-38414 GCF_001814685.1 Prevotella sp. HMSC077E09
ATGGAAGAGATGATGAAATGGGTGAAAGAGAAGAGGCGAAAACTACCTCCAACCCCTCCTCAAGAGAGGGGAGAGCATGCAGATAGGGTCTCCTTGAAATGAGTTTTACGATGAGAAACGCTCATATCCTCCTGTAAATACGGTATAAGATATCACTTACTTTCATTGGCAACCACGTTGTCATAGCCTTTAAAAACACGCTGTTGCGGGCTTTTATGGGCTGGAACGGGCAATAGGTTGCAATCTCTTTGGGAGGCATACCGTTCTTCATGGCATCGCGATACATATTTAATAATCCCATATCAAGCGCCTGATGATAAAGTCGTTTCACATCATTTTTCCTGAAAAAGTCAATCACGACAGCATTCGCTTTGAGCATGGAAACGAGGTTTTTGTGTGAGATTTGATGTGTATAGGAAGTGCTATTGTCCGTGCGGTAATAATAAACAAGATCATCAATTGTCGTATAACGGGCTGAGAAAAAGGCACGGGGAACGACAGCATAATCCTCACAATAGTTGATATCGGGAATGGATTCAATATGCTGATCCTGTAGGAATGAACGGCGATATAGGCGTCCCCATATGTGATGTTTTACCAGATTTTGACACAACATCATACGAAGATACTGATGATGTGAGGTTTTTGGTGGAAAAACTACAGCTCCCAAACGGTGTTCTTTGTACTCGGCATAGGCACCGCTCACGATGTCATACCGTGCTTTCTGCATTTCATCAACTAACAAGCTTACAGCGTTTTTGGGTACAACATCATCACTGTCAACGTGCAGAATAGCATCTCCTGTGGCATGGGTAAAGGCTGTGTGACGTGTAGCTCCCAAGCCTTTGTTGGTTTCATGGCGTATGATGTGCACTTGACTTGCCCTGTCAGGATAGTCTTCAAGCACCTTCTCAAGCACTGAAATACTGTTATCGGGGGAGCAGTCGTCCACGAAAATAAACTCTAAGTCACGGTAAGTCTGACTGAAAAGCGACCGAGCACACTCGGCAATATACTGTTCAACACCGTAGACGGGAATGAGAATAGATACTTTCATAGGCTGTCAATGTAACATGAAACGTAGGAAAAGCAGGCCGTTGTGAGCCAACATGAACACGGTGCAGAATACTAATGTGAGGCGCAGGACTTGCTGCACGGCAGGCCGTTGCTGGCGTTTGAGCAGGAAAGCAGCAGCAATCGGCAGGATGAAAGCCCAGTGAGCGGTCATGATATAGACTTCGATGAGTCCGAAACCAAGCACTAAATGTAGTAACATATCAAAGCTGAACCACGACAGACAGAGCTGCATGAAGCGCAACCTGAGGCCTGTCACGATACCACCGACAAGCAACAGCATCATGACAATGGCTATAACGTAGCACAGTTTGTTGTGATAAGCCACGAAAATCGGTCGGTCTTTGTTGACATCTTGCAGCATATGGTCTTCGTGCAGCATCAAAGATTCACCGAAAAGGTTTTCAATGATGCTGTGAGGTCGCGATAAGTGAAGGTCAGTCCAGCGGAAGTTCTCCCCTTCCATGATAGCATTGGCGTGGAGATGTGCTGTTTTTTCATTCGTTTCGGCAATGATTTTACGAAATGAGACGTCTTTTTTCAGGCGCTCGGCCAACGTGTGTTCCCGTCGCTCCTGCTCGGGTTTCTGTATGTATTCATTGATAAGTGCGTATCCACAACCTATCAACAGCATCGGCATCACCATCGAAATAAGGAATGATTTGGGGCAGAAAAAGCGTTTTCCATTGGCAAACCATTGTGCAAGTCCTATCTTTACGCAGTTCGTAGTGGTCACTCCTGTGGATAAGAAAAGCAGAGAGGCGGTCTTCCATGTACTCAACGGTCGGTTCTCAAGTATTGCTTTGCCTGCTGCATAGAGTGTCAACAGCAGGAAAAACAACGATAATGCAAAGTGATCGGGAGCCACAACAGTGACCATGATATGGCCGAATGTCAGGAAAAATGCCGATAATAACAGGCTGTCACGATAGCTGATGCCCACGATTTCACGTAGAATGCGAAACAGAAACAACGTGGAGTAGAGTGACAAGATGATGAGAACCGTGGCCCAAATGAATATGGCACAGTTCATGCCGGTAAGTCCCATGAGCCAATGATTGAGTTGCGTGAGGGGATAAACAAAGATTGCAAGCAGCGGATGACGCTCCAGACTGTAGAGCGATCGCCATTCAGAAAGCGTGATATAGGTAAAGGGATCGTAGCCCGAAAGATTGAAATATTTCATGAAAAGAGAGTAGTAACCGATGCGTCCGCAGCGAGTAAACTCCTCAAAATGCTGATAGATAGCGAGTCCGTTCAGGGCAGACAAGTATATGAAAACTGCCAATGCAGGCCAGCGTTCCTCTTTTCTTATGTTGAATATGCGTAGTGGATTGATCATTGTTTGAGGCTCTTGTGTCTGCAAAAATACATAAAATTTATGATAAATCAGTACAACAAAGCTGCAAAACAGTAATCTGAAGTGCTGCAAAAAATGCTGTGAAAAGAGATGAAAAGGCTGACTAATTCACAGCATTGATAAGTTTGTGTCGGATATTGTGTGTTGTCATGGCGGGGAAAGATAGCCGGCAAGGAATGTGAAAAACGGTGACTTACAGGCTACCTCATGCTGTGTTGCGCCGCTTCTTCATCGGTTATCATTAACATATTGTGCCGGATGGCTCAGTTTACTTGCAGATATTGAACTATAATTCGCCTTTTCTGAAAAATATATACAATAGCTCTCGTGAGATTTACGCATTTGAAAATGAAGTTCCCTTGGCTCTGAATTCGCGCTGTTTTTAGTCATTTTGCAAGCCGTTGACTATCAGATGGTTATGAAAAATGAATTGAAAAGCGAGGTAAAATCAGGCAAATAAATGGCCGATTTGATATGAAAATGCTTTATAAAATGCATCATTTTATCGCGCAATTTGATGCAAATAGCCGTGTAATCTGCGTCAAAATGCAGTGCATGATGAATGGAATTACATGGCAGGGAGATAAAAATGGAGACATCGAAGCCATAAGATGGCTTCACACTCACGCTGAAGACGAGTTTCCGTTTCTATTTGGTGAAGGATTGAAGTGTTAAAAAACAGACAACAATTTTTACCCCAAAAGCATACGAAAGGAATGATTTTAGCTGTTGCATTACCTTTTACATCGCACGACTTAGTCTTTCAAAACACCTTGAGACAATGGAAGAAAGATTGCAGCACGTTGCATCTTGGAGCGAACTTCACATGTCCTATCCCTGTTTATCGTGTTCCGTCTCGTTTTTTCCAGTTGTCTTTCGTATAGCTGTCAGGGTAAGTTGTCTGATAAAGTATCTGTCCGCCACGTTCCCGAATGTAGGTATCGAAGCTGCGTTGTCCTTCATGAAGCACAATGATGCGGGCACCGTTGCGCAGATGGTTGTACTCTGTGTTGCCGCCGGAGAAGCGACCATGGGCCAGAAGAACACGGTAGTACATCAGTGAGTAGTCGTTATCGTGGTCGTGACCACAGAAGACCCCCATCACATCACCACCTTCCTTGACAGCCGTAAACATGCCACTGTTGAGATTAGGAGCGTAGGCTTTCTCCATTCTTGTACCGTAAAGAACCACTTGTGTGTTAGCAACTGCATCGTTATATTCAGGCAATGGATAGTGCATGAACATCAAAGCAGGCACCGGTTTGCCTCCATTCTGGCGTTTGAATGCCGCTGACCAGTTGCGATAAAGGCCTATCTGTTTCGACGTAAGCCATTGATAACCGCCTACACCTGCCATTTTACAGTAGTCATGGGTATCCATACAATAGAGCACGGCAGCAGTCTTTGTGCCATCACCCGACTTGATGGGCAACGCATAGTCAAGTGTGTTTCCATTGCGTTTCGGCTGCACACAGTAGCTGTTCTGCTGTGCCTGGTCGTACAACTGATTGACAGGTATACCCTGTTCAGGGTCATGATTGCCCAACAGATAACAGAAAGGCACCTTCAAATCCGACAGCACATTGAGCACTTGTTGCAGGCACATATCGCCCGGTTTGGAATAAATGACGTCGCCTGTCAGCACAACAAGGTCGGGCTGTTCGGCCTTCACAATCTCATAAAGGCAATCCGTGGCCTGACGAGACGCAGGATTTCCGAGTTTATAATGTAGGTCGGTGAACTGTACTATCTTGAATTTCCCGTCTTTAAAATGCAGGTTTTGAGCTTCCATACCCATAAAGAAACTCAGCAATAACCAACAAATAATTGTTTTCTTCATCATAAATTACTACTTATTTCTCGGTAAAGTTAGAGCTTTTTTGAATGCGGTGTATCGTTTATAGGCTTTTTATTACTAATTTTGCACTATTATAACAAAACGCAACCCAAAGAATGATAAATGACCATGTGATGCAGGCGCTGCGGAGATGTCCGCTTTTCGCCGGCATGAGCGAACTCAGCATAGACCTTGCCTTGGGCAATATCAGCTATCAACTTGTTGATTATGCGCCCCGCGATGTCTACACATTGGCCGGTATGCCCTGCCGATTTGCCGATATCGTCATCAGTGGAAGCCTCATCTGTCGCATGGTTTCGCTCAGCGGGAAGCAGGTGGAGGTGACGCGGTTGCGCCCGGGAAACATCATTGCTCCTGCCTTTATCTTCGCCAAAGACAACAGTATGCCCGTCAGTGTTGAGACTGATGCGAACGTAACACTGTTGAGAATGACCCCTCAGACACTGAAACAACTGATTGACAGAGACGAGGATATCCGCATGAACTATATCCGAACGCTCTCCAATATCGATGTTTTCCTGACTCATAAGATGAAAGTTTTGAGTCTTTTCACCGTCAGGGAAAAGGTTGCTTACCTGCTTCTTGAACGTGCAGGGGAGCAGAATTCCGATACCATTCACCTTTCCCGAAGTCGTCAGGAGATAGCCGATTCGTTTGGAATACAGAAGTTTTCGCTTCTGAGAGTACTCAATGAATTCGAGAAAGAGGGTGTTATTCGCGTGGATGGGAAAACGATTGAAATCATTGACCGCAGCAGATTGAAATGATATTCCACCCACTTTCAGCCGCAACTGCCGACATTCCTGTCCGCATGAACAATCCGTTCTACTATGAACCTGATGCACTTTGCCGCACAGCTGCAAACGAAGTGCAATGCCGGATAGCAGAAGCCACGCCCGACTTCAAAGCCGAAGTAGACCAAGGAAAGATGTTTGGCGTGCTCATTGTCAGGTGGAAAGGAGACCTCGGCTATCTTGCAGGCTACAGTGGACAGATCTGTGGATGCAGCGATTGGCCTGATTTTGTGCCTGCAGTGTTTGATTATCTGCAACTAAATGGCTATTTCAAGCAGCATGAGGCAGGCATATCGGCACTCAACGAGCGTATTGACACGCTTGAAAACAGCGCTGAACTTCGAAAGGCAAGGCAGGAGTGGTACGATATTGTGCATGAGGCGGAAAAGGAAATTGCGGCTTTCAAGGCCGCTGCCAAACGCGAAAAGGAAGGTCGTCCCAAGGAGTTGACACCCGACATGATACGCCGTTCGCAGTTTCTGAAAGCCGAATTGCATCGCATGAAACAGCATCTGGCACTTCAAATTGCCGACAAGAAAGCAATTGTTGACAAGATAGAAGCCGAAATAAAGGCATTGAAAATGCAACGGCATCAGCAGAGTGATGCGCTGCAAAACTGGTTGTTCAGTCACTTTGTGATGTTCGACAGCCATGGCAATCAGCAGGACTTGCTCCGCATCTTCAGTCCTATGACGCCTCCGGCAGGCAGTGGTGAATGCTGCGAACCCAAGCTGTTGCAATATGCTTTCAGCCATCAGATGCAGCCTGTCAGCATGGCTATGTTCTGGTGGGGTGCGAGTCCGCGCGATGAAATACGTCATCATCTGCAGTTCTATCCTGCATGCAACGGCAAATGTAAACCCATTCTAAAATGGATGTTGCGCAATATCGACATCGAAGAAAACCCATTGGAGCGCGCCAGTCAACAGGCGTTGGAATGGATTTACGAGGATAAGGACATCGCAGTTGTATGTAAACCCGCGGGCATGTTGAGCGTTCCGGGGAAGAGTCAGCGTGAGAATGTGCGCTCACTCGTGCGCCAACGTCATCCCGAAGCTACAGGGCCGATGATTGTCCACCGTCTTGACATGGCCACAAGTGGCTTGCTCGTCGTGGCACTCAACCTCAAATCCTATATTGATTTGCAGCGTCAGTTTGAGGAACATAGCGTGCAGAAACGCTATGTTGCCTTACTCTCTCGCCCACATCATGGCGCTCGTTCAGGACAGATCAGCCTGCCCCTGCGCCCTGATTTGCATGACAGGCCACGCCAAATTGTCGATGCTGTGCACGGCAGGAAAGCTGTAACCAACTATCAGCAGACAGGAGAAAACCGCATGAATCTCTACCCGTTGACAGGTCGCACGCATCAACTGCGCATGCATTGTGCCCATGCTGACGGACTCAACAACCCCATAAAGGGTGATGAACTCTATGGAACGCGGGATGAACGGCTTTATCTTCATGCCGAAGAACTATCATTTGTGCATCCAGGTACAGGCAAAAGAATGCACTTTGAGTGTCATGCCGACTTTTAGTTGCTTAGGAGAGACGAGACATCTTGCCCTTGCACAAGAATAGTTTCAAGACAATCGTTCTTGCATGTCGGCACATTTGTTACCACTTAAGGACTCGGCATTATTATTGCTGCAACGATATCAGAAAAGAGAGAATGACTTCAAAGAGGTCGGTTATACTGCTCTCTTATGACTTAAAACAAATAAATTATGGCTACAATTAAAAAAGGAAAAGTATTCAAGGCAACAGAAGTTATCGAATATACAGACGGAGGAGTTGTCAGCAAAGAGTTCATTCACAGCAATGCCGGCAGTGTAACGGTGTTCAGTTTTGATGCCGGACAGGGGCTTTCTGAGCACACTGCACCCTTTGATGCACTGATACAAGTCATCGATGGTGTCATGCAATTGACCGTTGAAGGACAGACTTTCAACATCAAAGCGGGTGAAACATTCATCATTCCGAGCGGTGCTCATCATTCCGTGAAGGCTGTTGAGCGCTTCAAGATGATGATAACGATGATCCGAGGATAAAGAAATTATGAAAGGAGGAACGGCGTTCCGTCTTGCTTCATGGCTGTACAGACGCCGTTATATTTAGTTTTCACAACTCAAAAAAACGTAATTCAATGATGAGAAAAGAATGGAGAGGTTTCAAAGGAAACAAGTGGCAATCTGAAGTTAACCTACGGGATTTCATTCAGAACAACTACACCAGCTATGAAGGAGATGAGTCTTTCTTGGCAGGACCGACCCATAGTACGGAGACATTATGGCAGAAACTGCGCGCACTTCAAAAGGAGGAACGAGCCAAAGGCGGTGTACTCGACATGGAGACCGAAGTGGTTTCCGGTCTCACGGCATACGGCCCAGGCTATATCGACGAGTCAACAAAAGCGTTGGAGCGCGTTGTTGGTCTGCAAACCGACAAGCCGTTGAAGCGTGCTTTCATGCCATATGGCGGTATCAAAATGGCCGAACAAGCCTGCACTACCTATGGTTATCAGCCTTCAGAGAAGTTGCACAACATCTTCACCCGCTATGTAAAGACCCACAACGACGGTGTCTTTGATGCCTATACTGCCGAGATGAAGCACGTGCGTCATAATCATATTCTGACCGGTTTGCCTGATACTTACGGCCGAGGACGCATTGTCGGCGACTATCGCCGCGTGGCCTTGTATGGCATTGACTATCTGATTGCAGAGAAAAAGCGTGACTTAGAGAACATGGGCGACCGCGAAATGATAGACGAAGTTATTCGTCTGCGCGAAGAAGTAGCCATGCAAATCCGTGCATTACAAGGCTTAAAGGAGATGGCTTCCCTTTATGGTTTCGACATTTCTCAGCCTGCTGACGACGCATGTCAAGCCGTTCAATGGCTTTACTTCGGTTATCTTGGCGCTGTCAAGACTCAAAATGGGGCGGCAATGTCGGTAGGTCGCATCTCAACTTTCCTTGATATATACATCGAACGGGACATTCGGGAAGGTAAACTGAATGAAGAAGAGGCGCAAGAACTAATCGATCATCTCGTAATGAAGTTCAGAATGGTGAAGTTTGCACGTATTCCATCCTACAATCAGCTGTTTTCCGGAGACCCGGTATGGGCAACTCTCGAAGTGGCAGGTATGGGAATAGACGGCCGTTCAATGGTAACGAAGAATGATTTCCGCTTCCTTCACACCCTTGAAAACATGGGACCATCGCCCGAACCCAATCTCACGGTGCTCTACAGCAGCCGACTTCCTGAAGGTTTCCGCCACTATGCAGCCAAGATTTCGGTAACAACAAGTTCCATTCAGTATGAAAATGACGATGTGATGCGACCGATTTGGGGTGATGACTATTCGATATGTTGCTGTGTCAGTGCTACGCAGACAGGTAAGGAAATGCAGTTCTTCGGAGCGCGTGCGAACCTTGCCAAGGCAATGCTCTATGCCATTAACGGCGGTGTTGACGGTCGCACTCGCGAGCAGGTAGGCCCGGCTTATCGCCCTATTACAGCCGATGTGATTACCTATGAAGAGTTCATGCCACGCTTTAATGATATGCTTGACTGGCTTGCGGGCATCTATGTGAAGACATTGAACCTTATCCATTACATGCACGATAAGTACTTCTATGAAGCTGCCGAAATGGCTCTTATCGACACAGATGTGCGTCGTACGTTCGCAACGGGTATTGCAGGCTTCAGCCATGTGGTTGATTCTATCAGTGCAATCAAGTATGCCAAGGTGCATGTTATACGCGATGAAACGGGCTTTGCCAAGGACTATAAGACCGAAGGTGACTTCCCACGCTATGGCAACGACGATGAACGAGCTGACGAAATCGCTGTATGGCTGCTCAAAACCTTCATGAACAAGATTCGCAAGTACCATACCTATCGCAACTCAGAACCCACAACAAGTATTCTAACCATTACCTCAAACGTGGTTTATGGCAAGTATACGGGCAACATGCCTGACGGCCGTCGTGCCGAAACTCCATTGGCTCCGGGGGCCAACCCGTCGTATGGTGCCGAGCAAAATGGCCTTTTGGCATCGCTCAACTCGGTGGCAAAACTGCCTTACGAATATGCACTCGATGGCATTTCGAACACGCAAACCATCTCACCCGAAGCCTTGGGACATGACGATGAGGAGCGTTCACGCACATTGGTTGGCGTGATGGACGGCTATTTCAACCAGGGGGCACACCACTTGAACGTTAATGTTTTCGGCGTTGATAAATTGAAAGACGCTATGGAACACCCCGAAAAGGAGGAATACCAGAACTTTACTATCCGCGTAAGTGGCTATGCAGTGAAGTTCATCGACCTCACTCGCGAGCAGCAACTCGACGTGATTGCACGCCAGGCACACGGCAGATTGTAAACAAGACCTATTTAATAGGGTAATCATATGCGCCCTCTGTCCTTTCTGTTTGCAGGGAGTGACAGGGGGCATTTATACAAATTACGATACAAACATTGCTGAATGATGAACAAGAATAACGCACAAGATACAGCCTCAGCAAGCGAGAAGCAGGAGAAAGTGGGCTATGTTCACTCCATAGAAAGCTTTGGATCGGTCGACGGACCAGGCATTCGGTTTCTCATTTTCCTACAAGGCTGCCCCATGCGATGCTTGTTTTGCCACAATCCCGACACTTGGAAGCAAGACAAGACAAAGCCAATGACAGCCGATGAACTGCTTAATCAGGCCGAGAAATACCGCTCCTATTGGGGCGAGAAAGGTGGAATCACGGTCAGTGGAGGTGAAGCTCTGCTGCAAATAGACTTTCTCATAGAACTCTTCGAGAAAGCCCATGCACGCAGCATCAACACTTGTCTTGACACATCGGCACAGCCTTTTACACGCAAGGGCACGTGGTTTGCGAAGTTTGAACGGCTGATGAAGGTCACAGATACCGTGCTCCTCGACATCAAACACATTCGAGAGGACGAACATCGCAAGCTGACCAAGTTCTCCAACAGCAACATTCTTGACTGCGCCCGCTATCTTTCAGACATTCAAAAGCCTGTCTGGATACGCCATGTTCTTATCCCCAAGCTCACCGACAACGATGCTTATCTGCACGAACTTGCCGCGTTTCTCAAGACTTTACACAACATTGAACGCATTGATATCTTGCCCTATCACACATTAGGCACGTATAAATACGAAGAACTTCACATTGACTATCCACTCAAAGGCATTGAACCGCCGACACAGGAACGCATCGACAATGCCAACAGAATCATGGAGTCGGTTTTGAAATAAAGTCTGTTTCTCATGCCTCCTCCCACAACTTACTTTCTCACTTGCGTCAAATGAACGTGTAATCTGCGTCAGATGACACGCTAATATGACGCAGATTGCGAGGTAAAGTGAATGAGATTACAACATGAAATGACGCAAAACATCACAAAAACAACAAGACCTACTTCTCCTCCTCCGCTATTTTCTGCGGACCACGCACCTTATCTTTCTTGCTCAGTCCACTTTTAATCTCTATGTTTATGCCGTCACTGAGGCCTGTTACTACGCGTCGGCGCTCGAAAGTTTGTTGTTCTCCGCTGCCTTTAACGATATAAACATAGGTGTTATTACCCTCAAACTCAATCGCACTTTCAGGCACAGTAAGCACTTGGTTGGCTTGAGCAAGCACGATTTCAGCATTGGCACTGTAGCCCGAACGAAGCTGTGTGCGGCCCAATCCCGTAATGGCAGCCTTGAGTTCAAACTGATTTGCGCCATTGTTTTCTACGGCTTTAGGCGATATATACTCCAATCTTGCCTGCAGTTTCTCGTTCTGAAGCGCCCCAATGGTTATCTTCATAGACATTCCTGTGACGAGACTTCCCACTTCGGTTTCATCAATATTACCACGGAAAATCAAGTCGTTCATGTTGGCAACTGTAGCAATCGTCGTACCGTCATTAAACGTATTACTCAGGATTACGGTGTTACCTACCTTCACGGGAATGTCAAGTATCAATCCACTTACGGTTGAACGAATGAGCGTGGAGCTTGTGCTGGCATTGCTTTTCGACACACCATCGCGCACCACTTCAAGGTTGTCGTTGGCCGCCCTCGCTTCCTCCTGGGCCTGACGCATTGTCTGTCGCACCTTATCATACTCGTCGGCACTGACCAATCCCTTATCGAAAAGCACCTTTTCACGCTGATAATCCACCGTTGCCTGCTTCACATTGACCTCTGCCAAACGTACTCTGGCCTCTGCAGAACTAAGCTGTTGCATGTCAGGGATAACCTTTATCTTGGCTATAATCTCCCCAGCCTGTATGGTTTGTCCTGCTTCTTTCGTGATTTCGGTAATGATTCCACTGATCTGCGGCTTTACATTCACCTCGTTTCTCGGCTCAATCTTTCCCGTCACTACCGTTGTCTTTTTCAGGTCCATGACTTTAGGCATGAACTCTTCATAAACAATTGACTGGGGGCGTGACTTCATCCAAAGGAACACAAAGGTTCCAATGAAGATCAAAGCAATAATAGCTGCAATGATAAACTTAATGTACTTCTTCATAAACCTAACCCCAACCCTTCCCAAAGGGAAGGGAGCTGCACCGCCACGGGGATTTATTATTCGTTATTGTTTGTATTTAATTATCTCGTTATAAACATTTCTCTATCTTACCATTTGCATGAAATTCACTGCAAGTTCGGGCTCCCCTCCCTTGGGGAGGGGCTGAGGGTGGGTGCTTACTCGTCCCTCATTGCATCGACAGGCTTTATAGACATGGCCCTCGCTGCAGGCGCAAGACCGGCCAAGATGCCTAAAACACTCAACAAAGCCACGGCACCTATGGCCGTCCAGAAACCGATTTGGAAATGTGAGTTCACGATGCCATCAGTTGTGTTTGCAAGCTCGGCGAGTTGCAATATGATAACCGCAAAGAGGATTCCACTCATACCTGCGACCGCAGTAAGAATGATACTCTCGCTGATAATCTGGCTTAATATGTTCTTAGGTGTCGCTCCTATTGCGCGCCGGATGCCTATTTCGGTGGTGCGTTCCCTCACAGTTACCATCATGATGTTAGACACTCCAATGGCTCCCGCCAATAAGGTTCCGATGCCAACAAGCCATATCAGGAAGTTCACTCCGCTGAAAAGACTGTCTACCATGCCGAACATTACCTCGCTGTTGAACACGGTTATCGCCTTTTCATCTGTAGGATCTATCTGATGAGCACGGGCAATCACGCTGCGCATCTTCTGTGAAATGCTGCTCATGGTGACTCCAGGTTGCCCCGTAACACAGATGAGATGCACGTCATTTCCATAGTTATAGGCCTGCTGCATAAGGGTAATGGGAATGATGACACTTTCTTCTGAACTGCCATTGATACTCATATTACTACTTCCATAGTCGACACCAACAACACTATAATAAATGGAATCTACACGCACCAACTGTCCGCATGGGTCGCCACCTCTGGGGAAAAGCGACTTATAAAGCTTCTTTCCTATCACGCAGACCTTACGATGTTGCTGCATATCCATGCTGTTAAGGAAACGGCCATAACGCAGTTTCGGGGTCTCGACCTTGGCATATTCAGGCAGTACTCCTTTCACATGGCATGATGTTTTCTTATCACCAAAGACAATGTTATTGCCAAATCCGCCCAGCATTGGCGACACTATATCAAGTTCGGGCACTTGTGCTTTAAGCCTTTCTACATCCTTATACTCCATCATCCACTGTCGTCCCTTACGGTAACCGGCATAAGGTTTCGTCGTGTTCTGAGCGAAAATAATGGCCGAATTGGTGGCAAAACCTTCGAAATTCTTGGAAAGAAGTTCTTTCAGTCCATTGCCTCCGCCCATTAATCCAACGAGCATGAACACGCCCCAAAACACGCCGAAGCCTGTCAGGAACGACCGACTCTTGTTGCGAGTCAGCGTGTCTAAGATTTCTTTATCGGTGTCAATGTCTATTCTCATAAGCTAAATAATAAGCTACAACCCAGTCCCAACCCAAAGGAAAAGCCTCCCCCTGACCCCTCCGAAAGGAGGGGAGACCGCACGCATTGCAAACAACAAGCATGCAGAATGAGTATATATTTGTCGTCCATTTATGCATTTCATTCGTCTATATCTCTACATCTTCTCTCTGAACTGTTTTCTTTTCCATGACGAAATGTCCTTGAAACTCCCGTAAATTCAGTCTCCCCTCCTTTCGGAGGGGCCGGGGGAGGCTTCAGAGGAGGCTTCACTACTCTGCCCGCAACGCCTCAATCGGTCTGATTTTTGCCGCTTTCTTAGCCGGTATCAAGCCTGCAAGCGTACCTGCAATGACCATAACGAGGGTGGCTTCTATGCAGACATCGAGTCCGACTGTAGGGTTTACGAACATCATTGCCTTAAAAACGCCGGCGTCAACCTGCATATGTCCAATCGTTGCATCCATGTATTCATTGGCTGCAATGCCCAAAATCATCCCCACATAACCAAAGAACGTGGTAATGATGACACTTTCAATGATGATGAGTTTAAGTATGGCCCACGGCTTGGCTCCTATGGCCTTGCGAATTCCAAACTCGCGAGTTCGCTCCTTAACAGTAATGAGCATGATGTTAGAAACACCCACTATGCCACTCAACAAGGTAAAGATGCCGATTATCCAAAGGGCAGTTCGGATGATGCCCATACCCGTTTCCATCTGCATGGCCTGTGTAAATCGGTTCCAAATCCATATCGCATCCTCGTCGTCGGGGGCTGCTCTGTGGTTGCGGTTCAGGCTTTCCCGATAGTCTTTCTCAAAGGCTTCATTGTCCTGTTCGGTTTTCAAGCCGTGGAAAGAGAAATGAAACTCGTCGGCCTTATCACCTTTATTATATATTGTGCGCACAGTGCTGAAAGCCGAAAATGCCCGTGCATTGCGCCCCGAATCGTCTTTTTTACAGATGCCGACAATCTCAAAACTGAACGAACCCACGTTGACATACCGCCCAATAAGTCCCTGAATATCTCCCGAAGTGAGTTCACGGGCCTGCTCATCATTAATGACAAGCACCTTTCTTGACTGCTGATTGTCAATCTGGTTAACGAACCGCCCGTAGCGCATCTCTATCTTGTTGATGTCCTTTTCATTGGGATAGACTCCCGAAAGTATCGTATTTGTGTAGTTCTCTCCCAATGAAATCGTGACGTTGTTCTGCTCTGCCACCGCCCCCATGTCATCGACATTTGCAGAGAATTTCTCGGTTGTCGTTGAAAAATCCTTATCATTTAGCGTAATCTCACGCCCCTCTTTCAGGCCCTGATACTCTTTGGAAGTCTGCCCACCAAACACTTCCATGGAGTTAGCCATAAAGCGTCCGCTGTTCTGTTCGGTGGCATTGATGAGTCCATTTCCTGCTCCGAGGAGGAAAATCAGCATGAAGATGCCCCACGCAACGGCAAAGCCCGTAAGCCCGGTACGCAGTTTATTGCGCTTAGCTGTAGCCCATATTTCAGCAAAAATGTCTCTCATTACTTCACTCTTTGGTTTACATTGTTTCTTCTGTTCTGTCAAGACTGTTTGCAAGGTGCGTCAACTGCGTTTGCAACTTGACTCAAATCATCGTGCAACTTGACTCAAATCAGCACATAACTTGACGCAGTTTGCACGATGATTTGACGCAAGTCAGAAGCTGTTTTGTATCATGTTGATGTTCAATGCGTTAGCAACTACTTCATCACTCCGTCTATGCCGAATGGCGAAGCATGGTGATCGAAGTTGTTTTCTATCTTACCTATGATGCCATCTTTAATGTGAACAATCTTGTTGGTCTCGTTAGCCACACCGCTTTCATGCGTTACCACGACAATCGTTTTGTGCTCTTCGGCATTGAGTTGCTTCAAGAGTTGCATCACTTCGACCGAGGTCTTGCTGTCCAAGGCGCCCGTAGGTTCGTCGGCAAGGATAATGCGTGGCTGCGTGATCAAGGCGCGGGCAATGGCTACACGCTGCTTCTGTCCGCCCGACATCTCGTTGGGATAGTGGTCGGCCCAAGGCAGAAGGCCCAGCTTGTCAAGATAGTCGAGGGCCAATTGATGCCTTTTCCGACGGCTGACTCCCTGATAGAAGAGTGGCAGCTCGACGTTTTCGACAGCCGTCTTGAAGCCAATCAGATTGAAACTTTGAAAGATAAAGCCAATCATCTTGTTGCGGTATTCGGCGGCACGCGACTCAGAAAGGTCTTTGATGAGCGTGTCGCCAAGCACGTATTCGCCACTGTCGTAGTTGTCAAGTATACCGAGAATATTCAGAAGAGTGGACTTTCCGGAGCCTGAAGCGCCCATGATGGAGACGAATTCTCCCTCTTCAATGTCGAGGTTTATGCCTTTGAGGACGTGCAAAGGCTGTGCCCCTTGGTAGGTTTTGTTTATGTCTTTGAGATGAATCATATATTGCTTAGACGCAGATAACCGTCATATAGTTGCATCATGTAATGGTTTTTCTTTCCTGTTGGCTATATTTTTTCAAGCTTTAATGTTTGATCGCAATAGTCAATCACAGCCGGACGATGGGTGATGAAGATAATTGTTTTGTCGTGAGCAGAAAGGATGTTGTTCAGCAGTTGGCGCTCGGTGTCGGGGTCGAGCGCGCTCGTTGCCTCGTCAAACAGCATCACTGAACGGTCACGCAGCAGGCTGCGGGCTATTGCTATGCGTTGGGCCTGCCCCTCACTGAGGCCTCCTCCCTGTTCAGAACAGAGCGTATTGAGACCGTCGGGCAGGTCGTTGACGAAGTCGGCACAGCTGACATGCAGGGCATGGAGCATTTCTTCATCGGTGGCATCAAGCTTTCCAAGGCGCAGGTTCTCGCGTATGGTGCCGCTCATGAGCGTATTTCCCTGGGGAACATAAACGAAATTGCAGCGGTGAAGGGGGGACAATGCCTGGTGGCTGCTGCCATGATAAATCTCAATCTTGCCGTCTTGAGGCTGCACCAAGGCCAAAATCATGCGCACAAGTGTCGTTTTCCCAGCTCCTGTTTCACCGAGAATGGCCGTGCAACTTCCTGGTTTGAAGTCGAACGAAAGCCTGTCTATGACCTTGTCTCCGCCACCATCTTCATAGGCGTAACCTACGTTTTGAAGTCGTATTCCGCAGGGGGCCTTTATATAAATAGGTGTACCTTGTTCTTCAAGTGGGTCTTCTTCGAGTTCCATCAAGCGTTCGGCTGCCGTGAAAACACTCACGAAAGCGGGCACGAGTTTTGTCAGGTTGCGCGCAGGTCCTTGTATTCTGTTGACCAATTGCAGGAAAGCTGTCATGCCACCAAAGCTCAATGTGTGGGCCGACATGCGTATGGCAGCCCATAAGAAAGCCACCAAATAGCCGAAAGCAAAGCCGAAATTGACCACCATATTACTGAAAACACTGAACTTTGTGCGGCGGACAACGCGATGACGAAGCTCGCTCTGCGTGTTTCCTAACCGTTCAACCATGGCGCTGTCGCTTTCTAATGTCTTGATAAGCATGCGATGTTGTATCGTTTCCTGAAGCACACTCTGCACCTTACTGTCGCTGTCGCGCACCTGACGGGTAAGATGTCGCATCTGTCCTACATAGATTTTACTCACTGCCAAGAACATAGGGAAGATGCCAATCACTATGACTGCCAGCACCTTGTCCATTGAAAAGAGATAGAGAAAGGCGCCTATGAACATGGCTAATACGGAGAGTGTGCTTGGAATTGTCTCGGTTAAGAAGTTCACAACGTTGTTGACATCAAACTCAAGTCGGTTGAGAATGTCGGCAGAATGATGATGGTTGCGCCCTTTCCACTCTGCTCTCAGCAGCCGATCGAGCATGCGTTGCTGCATACGGTTCTGTGCCTTGATGCCTAAGATGTTGCGAACCCATGTGCCTGCAATATTCAATGCAAAGTCGAGTAGTATCAGAACGGCCATTACTCCGACTGCCCAATAGAGGTTACCTTCCACTGTTCCCGAGGCCACATCAATGGCCCGCTTCATCGCCCATACGTGACCGAGGCTCACACCTACCGACAGAAGACCGATAGAAGCATTGAGAACAGCCTGCAACTGATTGCCTCTCCACGCATTCCAAAGCCATCTAAGCAATGTCCGTGCATCGTATTTGAACTTCGGAATCTTTAATAATGTCTTGCAGTTCATCGTTGTCGTGTGTCAGCACCCCACATGAGTTTTTCGTGCAAAGTGGAGAAATAACGCTGAGATTTCAATTTGATAAGTTTGATAGTATAAGGTGCCTTGCGGATGGTGAGACGTGTTTCTTCAGCCATTTTCATGCTTCGTCCGTCAACAGCTACAAGGAAATTATGTGACCGTGAGCACACTTCGAGCTCTATAACACTGGTATCATTGATGACAATCGGACGGATATTCAAGCTGTGGGGAGCCACAGGAGTGATGCAAAGACTGCCACTTTGGGGCACAATGATAGGGCCTCCGTTAGACAAACTGTAGGCTGTGCTGCCCGTCGGCGTAGCAATGATGAGTCCGTCTGCCTGATAATTCACCAAGAAGTCACCGTTCACATAGGCTCTGATGCTTATCATTGAGGCACTGTCTCGCTTCAACACGGCAATATCATTCAGTGCAAAAGGATTGCATTCAACGGTTTCGCCGTTGGTTTCAAGCTTGATAACCGTGTGGTCCTCTATGATATGATCGCCCCGAAGCACATGGTCGAGGGTTGTTTCTATTTCACTTGGCAGCACATCGGCAAGGAAACCGAGGCGTCCCATGTTGACACCTAAGATGGGAATTTCACGGTCACCCACCTTGTTGGCAGCTTCAAGAAACGTGCCGTCTCCACCCATGGAAATCACATAGTCGACCCCTTCGATATTCTCAGGTTCGACCAAAGGCGTTGCATGATGACTTTCGAGATAGGCTACTGCACGTTCTATGAAGGGTAAAATTGCTTGCCGTTTGTACGCATTCCCATAGATTGCAAATACCAGTTTATGTTCAGACATGTTTTGTTTTTGTAGTTTCAATATTTCTTATTATATTTGCAAATATAACGAAAAATATTGAATGACTATGGCAAATGTGTATGAATTTTTAGCAAACGGCTTTGAGGAAATCGAAGGTTTGGCTCCCGTTGACATCCTTCGCAGGGGTGGAGTCGACATCAAAACCGTCAGTATAACGGGGAGTGAGTTTGTAGAAACCTCGCATGGTGTAACGGTCAAGGCTGATTTGAAGTTTGAAGATGTAGCTGATTTCAATGATGCAGACATCCTCTTACTGCCGGGTGGCATGCCTGGGTCTACCAATCTGAATGCTCACGAGGGTGTGAAAGCGGCGTTAAAAAAGCAATTTGAAGCCGGAAAACGTGTCGGAGCAATCTGTGCTGCGCCTATGGTTTTGGCTTCATGTGGAATTCTTGACGGCAAGAAAGCTACCTGCAGCCCAGGCTTTGAGCAATATTTCAACGCATCAACGATCTATACCGGCGAACTCATTCAAGAGGATGGAAACGTCATTACGGGTGAAGGGCCGGCGGCTACTCTGCCTTATGCCTATAAGATTTTGAGTTATTTCATTGGCGAAGATGCCGTAAAAGACCTTGAAACAAAGATGCAGTTCACTCATCTGATGACTCGATAAACTGCATGGACTATATCATTATCGTAGCCGGAGGCAAGGGAATGCGCATGGGAACTGATATTCCCAAGCAGTTCATTCCTGTGGGGGGAATACCCGTTCTCATGCGTACTATTGAGCGTTTTCATGAATATGATACTGCATTGAATATTATTCTTGTGCTCCCTAAGCATCAGCAGGACTACTGGAAAGCCCTTTGTAAGGAATACAACTTTAATATTCCACATGCCATTGTAAATGGAGGAGAAACGCGTTTCGACTCATCAAAGAATGGTCTTGCAGCCATTCCCGACGATGCCGAGGGCGTGGTTGGCATCCATGATGGCGTGCGCCCATTTGTTTCTTTGAGCGTGATTAAAGAATGTTTTGAAACAGCTCGCGAAGAATATGCCGCCATTCCCGTGCTTCCTGTGACCGATACTATCCGCTATATTGATGCTCATGGTGGAGGCCGCAATGTGCAACGTTCTGATTATCGCATAGTACAAACGCCGCAGGTCTTTGATATTTCGCTCTTGAAACGCGCTTTCAACCAGCCTTATCAAGATAGTTTTACCGACGACGCCTCTGTAGTAGAGAGTCTTGGTTGCCAGGTTTCAATGGTTGAAGGCAATCGAGAAAACATCAAACTCACCACTCCCTTTGATCTCAAAATCGCTGAAACACTTCTTTAATGACCAGCATTCTCGATCAGGATATCATGTATCTGCCAGGCGTTGGGCCTAAGCGTAAAGAGATATTGAGCAAGGAACTCAATGTCCAGACATGGCGTGATCTGCTGGAATACTACCCTTATAAATACGTCGATCGCAGCAAGGTATATGCTATCGACGAGCTTAACGGCACCATGCCCTTTGTTCAAATCAAGGGAAAGATACTCAGTTTCGAGGAGTTCTCAAATGGAGCGAGGAAGAAACGCATTGTTGCTCACTTCACTGATGGGCACGGAGTGGTCGACTTAGTGTGGTTTCGTGGGGCGCAATATATCTATAAAACCTACACGCTTAATACCGAATACATTGTCTTCGGCAAGCCAACAATCTATGGAGGACGCTATCAATTCGCTCATCCTGAAATCGAAAAAGCCGCCGATTTGCAGCTCAATGAGATGGGCATGCAGCCCTATTACTCCACAACTGAGAAGATGAAAAACAACGGAATGACGAGCCGTGCCATTGAAAAACTAACGAAAACGCTTATCAGTCGACTTCCCGAAGGTTCTATTTCAGAAACACTTCCACCCTTTATCCTGCGCCCTCACCATTTTATATCACGCGAGGCAGCTTTCCACGGCATACATTATCCGAAATCACTCGACGAACTCCAGCGTGCACAAGTGCGTCTGAAGTTCGAGGAACTCTTTTATGTGCAGCTCAACATCCTGCGCTATGCCAGCGATCATCGACGCAAATACCGCGGTTATGTGTTCCAACACGTGGGGCAAAACTTTAATGGTTTCTATCATAACAATCTCACTTTTGAACTCACCGGGGCACAGAAACGCGTCATGCATGAGATACGTAACGACATGGCAAGCGGCAAACAGATGAACCGTTTGCTGCAGGGTGATGTGGGATCAGGCAAGACTCTCGTGGCCTTAATGACCATGTTGATAGCCATTGACAATGGTTTTCAAGCCTGCATCATGGCACCAACCGAGATATTGGCCGAGCAACACTACGCTACAATTAAAGAGTTTCTGAAAGGAATAGACGTTCGTGTGGAGCTGCTCACAGGCATTGTAAAAGGCAAACGACGCAAACAAGTGCTTGAAGCTTTAGCTGTCGGCGATGTAAAAATACTCGTTGGAACACATGCTGTGATTGAAGATACCGTGCAGTTTGCCCGACTCGGTCTGGCCGTTGTCGACGAACAGCATCGCTTCGGGGTGGCCCAGCGCGCCCGATTATGGGCAAAAAGTGAAACCCCACCACATATATTGGTCATGACGGCAACGCCAATTCCGCGCACATTGGCCATGACTATCTACGGCGATCTCGACGTAAGTGTCATTGATGAACTGCCTCCTGGCCGAAAACCCATACAGACCATACACAAGTTCGACAATCAGATGACGAGCCTTTACAACGGCATTCGCCAGCAAATCCGGCAGGGACGGCAAGTCTATATCGTGTTTCCACTGATTAAAGAAAATGAGAAAAACGACCTCAAAGACCTTGAAAAGGGTTACGAGTCGCTGCTTGAAATCTTCCCGGAGTTCCGCATCAGCAAGGTACATGGCAAGATGAAACCGGCTGAGAAGGAAGAGGAAATGCGACGTTTCGTCAGCGGTGAAACTCAAATTCTTGTTGCCACAACCGTCATAGAGGTAGGTGTTAACGTGCCAAATGCCTCTGTTATGGTCATACTTGATGCCCAACGCTTCGGCCTTTCACAGCTTCATCAGCTGCGAGGACGTGTAGGTCGCGGTGCAAAACAATCATATTGCATCCTCGTTACAGGCTATAAACTCAGCGAAGAAACCCGCAAACGCATTGATATCATGTGCGATACCAACGATGGTTTCCGCATTGCAGAAGCCGATCTCAAGCTACGTGGCCCCGGAGATCTTGAAGGAACGCAGCAAAGTGGCATCGCTTTCGACCTTAAGATAGCAGACATTGCACGCGATGGACAGTTGGTTCAGCTTGCACGTGACGAGGCCAAGAAGATTATCGACAATGATCCTACATGCGAAAAGACTGAATATCAGCTGCTCTGGACACACTTAAAAGAGTTAAGAAAAACTAATATCAATTGGGCTGCAATATCTTGAAATCCCCTATAAACAGATAGATTACATCGTGTTCTGTCATTAAAATAATACCATTAAAATGTAACAAAATACGTTAACAGACATACATTGTGATGCTTTTTTTCATATCTTTGTAACGCTTTTGACTACAAATGGTGGACTTTTATCCATTCATTGTTTGATGATTTTGGATTGTTTCATTAATCAATCTGAATTTTATTCGAACCTAAGAACCAAATTATGAGTTTAAGAAAAAGAATTAGAAGATTTACAATAGCATTATTGTTTGCATTGACAGTTTTACCTACTTCTGTGCAAGCTCAAGACCTCTTAGCACGTCAAGCACCTGTTGATCGCAAGATGAAAGCCGTAGATACACTCGTACTTCGCAGCATTATCGAACGCGAACAGGAACAATCTCCGGCAGCAAGTCTCTATAATGACTGGGACAATCGCTATGCACATCGTCGCACAGAGATGCCCGACACCTTCAAGATTGACCTCCGTCACTTCTGCATGCCTACCAACAGCCGCGTCGTTACGAGTAATTTCGGCAGTCGATGGGGGCGTCAACACAAGGGATTAGATATCAAAGTTTATATCGGCGACACTATCCGTGCGGCTTTCAGTGGTAAGGTTCGCATCGTAAGATATGAGGCTGGAGGCTACGGAAAATATATTGTTATCCGCCATCCAAATGGACTTGAGACCATCTATGGACACCTTTCAGAACAGCTTGTCACTGAAAATCAAGTCGTACGTGCAGGCGAAATCATCGGTTTAGGCGGTAATACGGGCCGGAGTACTGGCTCACATCTCCACTTCGAAACCCGTCTCTGTGGTGTTGCACTCAATCCCGCACTGATGTTTGACTTCCGTAATCAGGATGTTACGGGCGACTACTTTATCTATAATGTCAATACTTACGATGAACTTTCTGCCGAAGCAACACGTCTGAGAGGCAAGATTGGAAACGGCGGTTACACGCGTGATCTTGTTCAGAATGGCGAACTTGGCAGCTACAAGAATAAGCAATCGGCTGACAACGGAGACCTTCTCTATCATAAAGTCAAGGCTGGCGAAACCCTTGCTTCCATTGCCAAGATGCGTGGTGTGACGGTTGAGAAGATCTGTAGTCTCAACCATTTGAGCGCTACTTCACGCGTTCGCCCGGGCATGATCCTACGATATTCCTAAAGAAAGCACCCACTCGGAGGGGCTTATAGCAATTTCTCGTCGAGTGTGGTTGCAATAATGACAGTTTCATATAGCATCTTCACGTTCTCCTCATGTTGCCCATGGAAAGAGAACTGCTAAGATTTTCCTCGGTTATTTCAGCCAAATCGTGACAACAACAGAACTTGCTTTGTCATTCTTTTGATAGATACTGAAAAGAAAGATAAAGCATGTGGTATGTTGATTGTGTTAATATTACTATTCTTTTTAAGACTCACTCAGAATTTAGTGTGGATAGTTCTTGTTATTTCCAAAGTTTTTATATCTTTGGGATATACAAAACCATGTACTTTTTCAGTTGGTGTCAGCTGTCTTGTTCCCAAGAAGTTAGATCTTGGATGGCAATTTCTGAATTTTGATTTTCAAAGTTCTGCCAAAATGATTGACAATCAAAGGGAAATGATTATCTTTGTGGAAAATAAATAAAAAGAGATTATGACAAACGAAATAAGATTGGGCGAGTATAATCTTTTGCGTGTAAAGGAAGTGGCAAGACGCGAAGGTTTCGGCGAGATTTTTGGGCTTTACATGGATGGTGGGCGTGAGGGAGAAATACTGATGCCCCAGAAATATGTTCCCGAAGGCGCCAAGCCGGGCGATGAGATTATGTGTTTTGTCTATTTGGACCAGGAGGAACGCCCCATTGCTACAACGGAGAAGCCATTGGCTAAAGTGGGAGATTTTGCGTATTTAGAATGCTCCTGGGTCAATGAATATGGTGCTTTTCTGAACTGGGGGCTGACGAAAGATCTTTTCTGTCCATTCCGTGAACAAAAGAAACGCATGGAAATTGGTGACCATTATGTGGTGTATGTGCATATTGATGAAGAGAGTTATCGCATTGTAGCCAGTGCGAAAGTGGAGCGTTTCTTGAAAGATGATGCAGCAAATGCAAGACTGAAGCGTAATCAAGAAGTGGATATCCTCATTTGGCAAAAGACGGATTTGGGATTTAAAGCTATCGTTAATAACCAGTATCCGGGGCTTATTTATGAAAATCAGATATATAAGTATGTACATACGGGTGACCGCATGAAAGCCTATGTCAGCAATGTGCGTCCCGACGGAAAGCTTGATCTGACCCTGCAACCTGTAGGAATGGCAGCAGCGGAAGACTTCTCTGCCGTGCTGCTGCAATATCTTAAAAATAATAATGGCTATTGTGTTTTAGGCGATAAGAGTAGCCCGGAGGATATCAAACATCAGTTTCAAGTGAGCAAGAAGGTTTTCAAAAAAGCGCTTGGAGACCTGTATAAAAACCGTTTGGTGAGGATAGCAGAAGATGGTATCTATCTAAACGCCGAAATCTGACCTTTGATTTGGCATGTGAAAGCAGATTTAAGACGAAATAAAGACTGTACTTTGGCATCGCTTTTACCACGTTAAATAGCTTTAATGTGATTTAGAAATATATGAAAACAGTGGTAAATATGGAAAAATATTGCTATATTTGCACGCAATAAATTTTAAAAGTTACAATATGTCATCATTTGTTGCAGATAAAATTGTAATGGACGGTCTTACCTTTGATGACGTCCTCTTAATTCCTGCTTACTCAGAAGTACTACCTAAAGAGGTAGAGTTGAAAACCAAGTTCACACGTAACATCACTTTGAATGTTCCTTTTGTGACTGCAGCCATGGATACAGTCACCGAGGCATCAATGGCTATCGCCATCGCCCGTGAAGGTGGTATAGGCGTTATCCACAAGAATATGTCGATAGAAGAACAGGCACATCAGGTGGCAATTGTAAAGCGTGCTGAGAACGGAATGATTTATGATCCTGTGACAATTCGTCGTGGAAGTACGGTTAAGGATGCTCTTGAGTTGATGCATGATTACCACATTGGTGGTATTCCTGTAGTAGATGACGATAATAAACTCGTAGGTATCGTGACCAATCGCGACTTGCGTTTTGAGCGTCGTATGGATAAAAAAATTGACGAAGTGATGACAAAAGAGAATCTTGTGACTACGCATCAGCAGACTGATTTGGTTGCTGCGGCACAGATTCTTCAGGAAAACAAGATAGAAAAATTGCCCGTTGTAGACAAGAACAATCGTCTTGTGGGCTTGATTACCTATAAGGATATTACCAAGGCTAAAGATAAACCAATGGCCTGCAAGGATGAAAAAGGTCGTCTGCGTGTGGCTGCCGGCGTCGGTGTTACTACAGATACAATGGATCGTGCAAAAGCTTTGGTTGAGGCAGGTGTTGATGCTATCGTCATTGATACGGCTCACGGACATTCCAAGGGCGTAGTTGAAAAGCTGAAACAAGTAAAGAAAGCTTTCCCACAGTTGGATGTTATTGTAGGTAATGTGGCTACAGGTGAGGCTGCTAAATACCTTGTTGACAATGGTGCTGATGCTGTAAAAGTAGGCATTGGCCCTGGTTCTATCTGTACGACACGTGTGGTTGCCGGTGTAGGTGTGCCTCAATTGAGTGCAGTCTACGATGTTTATTCGGCGTTGCAAGGTACGGGTGTTCCATTGATTGCTGATGGTGGTCTGCGTTATTCAGGTGACATTGTGAAGGCTTTAGCTGCCGGTGGCAGTTGCGTTATGATTGGATCGCTCGTTGCCGGAACCGAAGAAAGCCCAGGTGAAACCATTATTTTCAATGGCCGTAAGTTCAAGAGCTATCGTGGTATGGGCTCTCTTGAGGCCATGGAACAGAAAAATGGCTCGCGTGATCGCTATTTCCAGAATGATGTCCGCGATGTAAAGAAGCTCGTTCCAGAAGGTATTGCCGGTCGTGTTCCTTACAAGGGAACCGTTCAGGAAGTAATTTATCAGCTCACGGGTGGCCTGCGTTCGGGCATGGGATACTGTGGAGCGCCTTCTATAGAGAGGCTGCATGATGCTAAATTTACACGTATCACCAATGCCGGAGTCATGGAAAGCCATCCCCATGATATCGCAATCACGAGCGAGGCTCCGAACTATTCTCGTCCAGAATAAGTTGTATATATGCAGAAAAGGAAATCTGTTATCATATCATTGGCCATGCTTCTTTGCGGAAGCATGGCTTTTAGTCAGTCAAATGACCCTGTTGTCATGACGGTAAATGGCAAGCCTGTGTTGCGCTCGGAATTTGAATACGCTTACAGGAAGAATAATTCTGCTGGCGTTATTGACCGTAAGAGCGTGGCAGAATATGCCGAACTTTTTATTGATTACAAGTTGAAAGTGGAGGCTGCTCTTGCTGCCCAACTTGACACTCTGACTTCTTTTCAAGAGGAATTTGCAGGTTGTCGTGATCAGCAAATACGTCCGTCACTGATTAATGATGCTGATATAGAGGCCGAAGCACGTCGCATTTACACATTAACTCAACATCAAGTTGATTCGTTGGGTGGCATGGTGAAAGTGCGTCATATCTTGCTGGAACTCGGACAACGTGCACCAAAAAGCACGGAAACAGAAGTGAAACAGCGGATAGACTCCATTTATAAGGCTTTGAAAGCTGGGGCTGATTTCAGTGAAATGGCAAGGAAATATTCTGATGACAAAGGCTCTGCATCGGCAGGAGGCAGTCTGCCTTGGTTGCAGCCTGGACAGACTTTACCCGAGTTTGAGGCCCAGGCTTACAGATTGAAGAAAGGCGAAATGAGTCTGCCTTTCCTTTCTCCTGCAGGTTATCACATTATATTATTAGAGGACAAAAGTAATTTCCTCCCTTACGATTCATTACGGAATGATATACTGTGCTTTATAGATCAGCGCAATCTTCGCGACAAGCTGATTGATGACCGACTGAATGAAAGAGCGCAGGCTGCGCATACAACACCTGCTGCTATTTTGGAGAAGCAGCGTATGGAGTTGGAAAAGAATGACCCTTCACTGAAGTATCTCATTCAGGAATATCATGACGGCTTACTGCTTTTTGAAATCAGTAATCGTACGATTTGGGAAAAAGCGGCACGTGATGAGGCTGGACTTATAGACTATTTTAATCACAATAAAAAGAAATATAGATGGCCATCTCCGCGTTATAAAGGTGTCATCTTCCATGTAAAGGAGGTTAGTGACGTGAAGAAAGTGACTAAAGCTCTGAAAAAAGCCGACTTTGAAAAGTGGGGCAGTATACTTGAAAAGCAGTTCAATCAGAATGGAGAAATCCGTGTAAAAGCCGAAAAAGGAATCTTTAAACAAGGAGATAACGCTTGGATAGACAGTGAAATTTTCAAACATGGTGTCCCCCCTGCACCATTAAAAGACTACCACTTTAGTGGTGTCTGTGGTAAAAAACTAAAGGCACCCAAGACGATGTCAGATGTAAGGAAGCAGGTGTTATCTGATTATCAAGAGGCAATGGAACGGCAATGGATAAAGGAATTGCGTGCCAAATATCCTGTCAGTATCAATCAAAATGTACTGAAAACAATCAAGGAGCTATATTGATGGTGTAGAAACTATAAAGAAAATATAATAAAATGAATAAAGGATATAAACTTTTCGGTAGCTTCATAGGCATGCTGCTTCTGATAGGTATTACAGCAAAAGCCAATAAAACGGCAGGCTATATGACTGATAAAAAGGACTCTGTGCAAACAAAGTCTATGGATGTCAGCGTGCCTGAACATAGTGTTATTGACGAAGTTGTTTGGGTTGTTGGTGATGAACCGATTATGAAATCTGATGTTGAGCAGATGCGTTTGCAAGGTGAGATGGAAGGAATGAAGTGGGGAGGAAATCCTGATTGTCGCATTCCCGAACAGATAGCAGTGCAAAAACTCTTCCTACATCAAGCAGCACTTGACTCTATTGAAGTGACGGAGTCGGATATTGCACAGACCGTTGAGCAGCAGATTAACTATTGGATCAATTCGGTTGGGTCGCGAGAGAAACTTGAAGAATATCAAGGAAAGAGTCTTAGTCAAATCCGTTCTGATCTGCACGATGATGTCAAGAACAGTAAGATGATACAGCAGATGAAGCGGAAGATTATGAGTGATGTTACCGTGACACCTGCTGATGTACGGCGGTATTTTAAGAATCTGCCGGAAGATAGTATCCCCTTTGTGCCTACAGAGGTTGAAGTTGAAATTCTTGTAAAGAAGCCTCGCATCCCACAGAGCGAGATAAATCGTGTTAAAGACCAGTTGCGTAGTTTCACTGATCGCGTCACAAAGGGTGAGACTTCGTTTAGTACGCTGGCCCGACTATACTCTGAAGATCCCGGATCTGCACGTCAGGGTGGCGAGATGGATTATGCAGGTCGTGGTACTCTTGATCCTGCATTTGCCAGCGTAGCCTTTAATCTTACTGATCCGAAGAAGATTTCTAAGATTGTAGAATCAGAGTTCGGATATCATATTATCCAATTGGTTGATAAACGAGGTGACAAGGTGAAGGTTCGTCACATCCTTTTGAAGCCCAAGGTTTCTGCGGAGGATTTGAACAAGGCTTTGGGCAGACTTGACTCTATTGCGACTGATATCAAAGATGGAAAGTTTACTTTTGAAGCCGCCTGCTCTTATCTTTCAGAAGACAAGGATACGCGCAACAACCATGGATTGATGGCCTATACAGATAACCAGACAGGTAAGATTACATCGCGTTTTCAGATGAAAGACTTGCCAACTGAAGTTGCAAGCGTTGTTAATACAATGAAGGTGGGTGAGATTTCTGCCCCATTTAAGATGGTGGATCATCGTGGAAAGACTGTGGCTGCTATCATCAAATTAATTAATAGAATTGATGGACATCGTGCCAAGATAACCGAGGACTTCCAGACAATGCAGGAGGTTGTGATGCAGAAAGAGAGTGAAAAGAAACTGCATGATTGGGTGGTTAATAAGATAAAGAATACCTATGTACGCATGAACGACCGCTATAAAGGTTGTGATTTTGAATATCAAGGCTGGATAAGATAACGAATGAATTTTAGTGGTATCATACGATATATCTGCGGGCATAGAACTATCATAGTGGTAGTTCTATGTCTGTTTGAACTATGTTTGGTATCAAGAAGCATTGCAGGTACAGGCAAGAAAGCAGATGAAAAGGTTTATCTTGTCCATGCAGATGAGCTGCGTTACGACCAATATGGGCCTGTTCCTGATGCCCAGATAGTGAAGGGACGTGTTCATTTTACGCACAAGGGGTCGAGCCTGTGGTGTGACAGTGCTTACTTCTATCAGCAATCCAACTCGGTGAAAGCTTTCGGACATGTACGCTATGTGCAGGGAAAAGATGTCTCACTGAAAGCAGATCGAGCCGCTTATGATGGTATACGGCAATTGTTGGAGGCTCGAAATAATGTTGTTCTTACCCATGGTAACAAGACACTCTACACGGATAGCCTTGATTACGACCGTTTTAATGATTATGCTTACTTCTTTGAGGGAGGTCGATTAGTCGATGGAAAGGATCGCTTGGTGTCTGATTGGGGCGACTATAACCTCAAGACTCGGGAAGCTACCTTTTGGTATAATGTGAAGATGCGCAGTGGTGATCGCACCGTGACGACAGATGAATTGCACTATGATACGCAGAAATCTCTGGCCCATGTCATCGGGCCAAGTAAGATTATTCAGAATGGAAGTGTCATCAATACATCGGATGGTTACTTTGATAGCAAGTCTGATCGTGCAGAAATGTATGGTCGCTCAACTGTTGTCGACAAGGATAAAGAAATCACAGGTGACAGTCTTTTCTATAACAAACGCACGGGATTGGCACGCGGTTTGGGCAATGTCGTCTATGTTGACAAGCGCAACAGGAACCAATTAACAGGCCAACGGCTCATCTACAACGAGAAGACCGGCTATGGTTTTGCTACAGGGCATGCCTTGGTTAAAGACTATTCACAGGAGGATACGCTTTATATGCACGCTGATTCCATGAAAGTTTACACCTTTAATATAAATACAGACTCAATGTATCGAAAGGTACATTGTTTCAATCATGTAAAGGTTTATCGTCAGGATATCCAAGCCATTTGCGACTCATTGGTATTTAACAGTCAGGACTCTTGCATGACGATGTATCGTGACCCGATTGCCTGGACTGGCACTCGACAAATCCTTGGTGAGATTATCAAAGTTTACATGAACGATAGCACAGTGCGAGAAGCTCATGTTATCAACCAGGCTTTGAGCGTGGAGCGAATTCCTGGGGAGAAGTATTTCAATCAACTGTCGTCCAAAGAGATATCCGGTTACTTCATTAAAGGTAAGATACGGCGTGTCTTTGCATCTGGAAATGCAAAGGCAATCTTCTATCCTATCGACGATAAAGACTCTACTTTGCAGGGCCATATCTATATAGAGACTGACACAATCAAGATGTTTATCTCTCCGGAAAGGAAACTTGAGAAGATATGGACACCAAAAAATACGGGTGTTATGTTGCCGATGACGCAGATTCCTGCCGAGAAACTCAAACTGCCTGAGTTTGCCTGGTTTGAAGAGTTGCGTCCTACAGATCCGGAAGATGTGTTCCATTGGCGTGGAAAGGATGAGGGGAGTGCACTTAAAGTGATAAAACGTCACGAGGCTCCATTGCAGAAAATTAATCCTGTCTCACGATGAGTCTGTTTCGACAACCACGTCCACGGCGTTTCCATCATGAATATATTTATGTGGATGAACGCAAGGAACGGCTGAAGCAGATAGAGCAAAAGGCCCGTGAAGAATTGGGTATGACATCCCATAAAGCTTTGGATCGTGAAAAAATCCATCAAGCTTTTCTGGAAGCGATGCCTCATACCAAGCGTAAGAGACAGCGCCGAGGCGTAGCTTTCCCCTTATTGCAATTGGTGCTACTGATGCTTTTATTGGTGTTATTCTGTTTAATATTGATTTTTATTTTATAGCTGTTTATGAGCGATATTATACAACTCCTGCCCGATTCTGTGGCCAATCAGATTGCAGCCGGTGAGGTCATACAGCGTCCGGCATCTGTCGTCAAGGAATTGGTTGAGAATGCTGTCGATGCAGGGGCAAAGAACATACAAGTGCAGGTCATTGATGCAGGTAAGACTTCTATACAGGTTATTGATGACGGGAAAGGCATGTCGGAAACCGATGCGCGCCTGTCTTTTGAACGTCATGCCACTTCAAAAATCCGAAAGGCTGACGACCTGTTCGCTCTCCGCACGATGGGATTTCGTGGTGAGGCTTTGGCTTCAATAGCTGCTGTGGCACAGGTTGAACTGAAAACCCGACAGGAGAAAGATGAGATTGGAACGCATCTGTCGATTGCAGGAAGCCGTTTTGTAGAACAAGAACCTTGTTCTTGTTCGGTAGGTTGTAGCTTTTTCATAAATAGTTTGTTTTATAATGTGCCTGCACGAAGGAAGTTTCTGAAGTCCAATTCCACTGAATTGAATAACATCATCACGGCTTTTGAACGCATTGCTTTGGTCTATCCTGATATATCCTTTTCACTTCACAGCAATGGTACAGAACTGTTCAACCTCAAGGCAGGTGTACTTCGTCAGCGTATCATAGATATTTTTGGCAAACGTCTTAATCAGGAACTGCTTTCTGTGAATGTAGATACGACGATGTGTCGCATCAATGGTTTCGTAGGCAAACCGCAATCAGCGCGCAAGAAAGGGGCTCATCAATACTTGTTTGTTAATGGGCGCTATATGAAACATCCTTATTTCAATAAGGCTGTGACGGCCGCTTTCGAACGGTTAGTGCCTGCCGGTGAGCAAGTTCCTTATTTTCTTTATTTCGAAGTGGCTCCCGAAGATATTGATGTTAATATTCATCCCACGAAAACCGAGATTAAATTCGAGAACGAAGTCCCTATATGGCAGATACTCTCTGCTGCTGTCAAGGAGGCTGTCGGCATGTTCAATGATATTCCTTCGATAGACTTTGATACTGAAGGACGACCTGACATTCCGGTTTATAATCCCGGTGAAAGTGTAACAGCTCCTACGCTGAAATATAATCCCGACTATAATCCTTTCCACTCTTCCGCAGGTTCTTCGCGTTCTTCCTCTACTTCCAACCGTTGGGATGAACTATATCAGGCAGCACAGCATCAGCCAAGTCAGGAGACAGAACTCTTTTCTTCGAAGATGACATCGCCCGAAACGACAGATGAACCCCAATCTGCAGAGAATGTCATTGCCGAAAAATCACCGGCTCACTATCAGTATAAGGGGCGCTATATCATGACAGCTGTGAAGTCTGGACTGATGATTATCGATCAGCATCGGGCACATGTGCGCATCCTTTTCGATCGTTATCAGGAACAGCTGAAGTGCCGGGAAGCTGCTTCACAGAAGGTTCTGTTCCCGGAGAATGTTCATTTCTCAGCTTCAGAAGAGGTTACGCTGACGAAGATAATGCCGGAATTGCAGGGCCTGGGCTTTGATTTTAATGCGATGGGTGGCTCAAGTTATGCTGTACAGGCAATCCCTGCAGGGCTTGAAGGACTTGATTTCTCAAGTCTTCTGCATGACATGATTGCTTCTGCACAAGAGAAACCCACTGCTATCCGAGATGAAATCAGCAGTGCTTTGGCTTTGACAATGGCCCGAAAAGCTGCAATCCCTCAAGGACAGGTGCTGAATAATGATGAAATGGAAAACATCTTCAACATGCTTTTCGCCTCATCGAATCCCAATTATACGCCTGATGGGAAAAACATCCTCTGTATCTTGAAACAGAACGAAATAGAACATTTGTTGAATTAAAACATGTTAAAAAAGACAATTGAAAGAAAATAATCACTATCTTTGCATACCAACATGAAAAGGAGTTATGCAATTCAGATAGCAAAATATTAATATTAATTTTATTTATTATGAGAAAATTATTGATGGGTCTTGCTTTGTTTAGCATGTCTATGACTGCTTTTGCACAGGAAGCAGACCCAACATTAAAGTACAGTGTGGCTACTAATTCGTTTTGGAGCAACTGGTTTATTCAAGTAGGTGGTGACTATAACATCTGGTATTCCAACCAAGAGCATGGCCGTCATCTTGACAATGGCGGTGATTACAACTTCTTGAGTAAGCAGCGTCGCACTTTCGGAGCTTCTGTTGCTATTGGTAAATGGTTCACTCCAGGCATTGGTCTTCGCACGAAACTGCAAGGTTTCAATTCCAAGAAAATTGGTACTGTAGGCGTGACTTCACAGCATTTCTGGAGCTTGAATGAGCATATCATGTTCAATTTAAGCAATCTTTTCTTAGGTTACAACCCTAATCGGGTGTGGAACCTTACCCCATTCGTCGGTGGTGGTGTTGCCCGAAACATGTCAATTAATCTCTATGCCATGCAGTTAAGTGCCGGTATTAACTCTTCCTGGAGACTTTGCCGTAATCTTGATATCTATGCAGAAGCAGGCTGGAATCGTATGGAAGATGATTTCGATGGCTTTGAGGGTGCTGCATTGCTTAATACTCACAATGGTCGTGGTTGGGAGGATAAGGACAATCACCTCTATGCAGAGGTTGGTCTGACCTTCAAGCTTGGTAAGGCTACTTGGAACAAGACTCCTGATGTAGCTGCTATCAAGGCACTGTCTCAGTCACAGATTGATGCCCTCAATTCACAGCTCAATGATGCCAATGCTGAGAACGACAAGCTTCGCAAGCAGCTTGCAGAGAAGCCAAAGACAACCGTGCTGACAAAGAGTGTCAAAGAATTCATCACAACGCCAATCTCTGTATTCTTCAATATCGGTAAGATTAATGTAGCGTTGCTGAAAGACCTCGTAAACGTTCGTGCACTTGCTAAGTATGCCATTGCCAACAAGTCTAATATCCTCGTTACGGGTTATGCTGACTCCTCAACAGGTACTCCTGCCATCAACCAGAGACTTTCAGAGCAGCGTGCAAACACAGTTCTTGAAGAACTTGTCAAGATGGGTGTAGACCGTTCTAAGATTAGAACTGCTGCAAGTGGAGGTGTTCAGATACTCGAATATCCTGATTACGACCGTCGTGCAACAGTTCAGATTGTAGACTAAGTTCATATCATATACAAGAATACTCTGTAGCGTTCTTGATAATACAAGGGCAGCCTTAACCAATTATCGGGTTGAGGCTGTTTTTTTATCCTTTTATTTGCACGTGTCAGATAAATTGACTACTTTTGTAATCGCCTTACAGCAGTAAGGGCGTTTAGCTCAGCTGGTTTAGAGCATCTGCCTTACAAGCAGAGGGTCGGCGGTTCGAATCCGTCAACGCCCACAAGGGGTGTTTCCCTGTAGTCTTTCGGGATTGCAGGGATTTTTTTTGCTTTTATTCTCTTTAATCTTTGGATTTTCTCTCTGTTTATTGTTGATTTGGAGGGCTTAAGGAACTGAAATGAACTGTTTCTCCTGGCTTTAATTCGTAAGAATTTCGTTATGCGAGGGTCGTATTTCTAATATTGTAGCGATGAATAACATTTTTCATGCTGTCTTTTCTGTTGCAATTAGTGAGCGATATGCCTTGTAAACGAGAAATAGGTTAAATCTTATCAAGGAACTTTACAATTGTCCTCAAATGCTTAACGAATTCAAAAACAGATTTATCCTCGTTCGAAATACGCACGGTATTCAGTGAGTTTGCAATGTGTTGGCAATCAAAACATTACGGAGATCAAGGCATGTTATGAGGTGAAATTACGCCGAAAAACCATGTCATTTGCGTCAAATCAGCACATAACTTGCTTTATTTTATCCCGCAATCTGATGCAGATAACACGGTGATTAGCGTCAGATTGCAGCATAGGATGATAAGAAGTGAGGGCATCGAAGCTATAAAATGGCTTCGCGCAATCGCTGGAGTGGTTTTGCAGATGCACAGAAAGCGCGTTTTCAGTTCTATTTGGTGCGGCCGAAAAGTGTTAAAAACGAGATATTAATTTTACAAAAGTCATCTTTCAAATTCCTCTGTATTGCTCTCTAAAATGAGAGTCAAAGCAGCTTGTATAGTTATTGTTTAACCTCCATTCCATTTCATTTTGTCTTTCAGTAAAGCTTCGGTGATATCACAAGGCTATAAAAAATAAAAAGAGGCTTGAACCAAATCAAACCTCTTTCTCTTGTGGGCGTTGACGGATTCGAACCGCCGACCCTCTGCTTGTAAGGCAGATGCTCTAAACCAGCTGAGCTAAACGCCCTTACTTTTGTAAAGCGATTGCAAAGGTAAATATAATCTGTGAAAGAGCCAAATAAACGCTATTATATTTTATCTTTTTTAAGAAAAGAACCCATTCTAACTTATCTTGATTTTCACCTTGAAGCTCTCTGTTTTTCTCTATCCATGCTCCTCGATTCCCGTTCCTTTCAGTTTGAGGAGTAATATAAAGCCTGTGACTGACGATTTATTTTCACCATGTATCGAATTATCATGGAAATTGTGATTTCATTGATAAGTTGTTGATATCCAACTGCCTATACCCTGTGTCTGATTTGCTGTCAGTAGCTTGCCTGAACAGACTCTTATCTTAAAATGTTGAAAATGAAAATTCCAAGGATTGTTTGCTGATATCTATGAGAATGTCCCCCTTAGCATTCACTCATTTAGTTAAAAAACACAAAATATATCAGTGAGTTTATGAAATAAGAAGATGTTTCCCGTTTTATATATAATAGGGCATGGCATGGTTTTCGAAACTGTAATGGACTTTGTCTTGCCGATGATTAACCGATAATCCAATCCTAAAAATATGAAAAAGAGTATTATTTTGAGTTTGCTTCTCATGTCGGTCATCACGCTTCATGCACAGCGAGCCGATTATTCTGTGGTTCCTATGCCACAGCAAATTCATCTAACGGGCAAATCTATGTTCAGACTTAGTGCTTCAACTCGCATTGTTTATCCCGAAGCCAACGAGGAAATGGAGCGCAATGCACATTTCCTTCAAGACTATATTCATGAACTTACAGGTATTCGTCCTGTGCTTTCTACAAATGTTTCACAGTCAGGAGGTGATGTTATCCGACTCGTGATTGGGGGCGACATAAAGCATGGTGAAGGTTATACGCTTTCTGTGAGTCAGAAGGGTGTTGTCATAAAGGGGCGTACGGCAGCAGGTGTTTTCTATGGAATTCAGACATTTCGCAAGGCTTTGCCTGTGGGAAAGACAGCTTTTGTAGGCCTTCCTGCGGTGGAAATCATCGATGCTCCGCGCTTTACTTATCGAGGAATGATGCTTGATTGCGGTCGTCATTTCTTCCCGGTTAAGTTTATCAAGGAAGTCATTGACCTTATGGCCATGCACAATATGAACCGCTTTCACTGGCATCTCACGGAAGATCAGGGTTGGCGTATTGAGATTAAGAAGTATCCTTTGCTGACAGCTGTTGGCAGTAATCGCCCGGAAACCGTAATCGGACGCAATAGTTCGGTTTGTGATGGTACGCCTTATGGCGGATATTACACGCAGGATGAGGCGCGGGAAATCGTGGAGTATGCCCGTCAGCGCCATGTGGTTGTCGTCCCAGAGATAGATATGCCGGGGCACCAATTGGCTGCATTGGCTTCTATACCGACTTTAGGTTGCACAGGAGGTCCTTATCAAGTGGGTACAAGGTGGGGTGTATTTGATGATATTCTCTGCCTTGGCAATGAACAGACCTATCAGTTTTGCGAGGACGTTCTGACTGAATTAATGGATATCTTCCCTTCAGAAATCATTCATATCGGTGGAGATGAGGCACCAACGATACGTGTGGCAAATTGTGAAAAGTGTCAGAAACTCATGCAACGTGAGCATTTGACGCCTAAAACCATACAGGGATACTTCACGAACAGAATAGAAAAATTCATCAATTCCAAAGGCCGTTGCATCATGGGATGGGACGAAATTCTTGGTGGAAACATTCATCAAAGCGCGACAATCCATTGTTGGCGTGATCCCGTTTATGGCATTAGGGCAGCTCAGAAGGGACATGATGTCATCATGTCGCCGTCAAAATACTGTTATTTCAATCGCAATCAAGCCAATCCCAAGACGAGCAATGAATCGTTTTCCAATGACCTTTATCTTCCTTTGGATAGCGTGTATAATATGGTTATAGTGCCCAATGATATCTCATTTGAAAACCGTAAGCATATCATTGGTGTTGAAGCGTGCCTCTGGACGGAATATATTGCAGTGCCAAATCATGCTGAATACATGATGCTTCCACGCATGGCAGCGCTTGCAGAGAATGCCTGGTGCCAGCAAAAAGACTCCTATTCTGCTTTCATTCCACGTCTTTCTCGCCTGAAATCACTCTATGATGCCTGTCATTTACATTACGGAAAGCATTGCTGGGAGAAATGATTGTTTTTCTTTATGCTTGATATCATCTTGCTTGTGGGGATGAATGATATCATGCATGTTCCTCAACTGTGATAAAAGAAAATAGCCTCGGCCAAAGAATTCGGTCGAGGCTATTGTATATTTAGAGAGAAACTATGATGAGTTCCCTATCTGATACGTGTTAAACGCTTATTCAACAATCTGAACAGTAGCACGGCGATCGTAGCTTGGATACTCCAATATCTTGACACCACCACCTGCTGCTACACTGATGTTAGAGCGATTTACGCCCATCTTGACAAGCTCATCAACAAGTCTCTTCGCACGAGCTTCAGAGAGTCTCTGGTTGATAGCAGGCGTACCTGTTGCCGAGTCAGCATAACCGGTGACGAGCATACGGCTGTTGTTCTCAACTGCATATTTTGCAAGTGCACGTACATTGACGAGGTCTTTGAGTCGGGCAAGTTCGGTTCTGTTAATGTTGAAGAATACAGAAATAGGCATAGCAATGAATTCTTTGATGCTCTTAGTCTGCACATCATCTTTCGGAGCCTGAGCAAGCTCATTGCGGAGTCTGTCTCCTTCGGCCTTAGCATTCTTGATTTTATTATTCAAATCATCAATCTGCGATTGCGACATAGACTTCAATGCATCAACATCCGGGGTCTTGTTCCAACCGGATTTGCCGAGTTTGAAAGTCAATCCGACTTCTGCATAGAGGTTATTGTCCTTGTCTTCCCAGCCATATCCATGGTGTTTTGCTCTTTGATTATAGCCTTCATAGCCATCGAAATCCTCTTCCATACGGTTCCATCCTACTTCAGCATAGAGGTCGAGAAGGCGACTTAGCTTCCAAGAAGAGTTGACACCTACACTCAATTGCATGGCATAGAGGCTGATAGACTCATTACGAGTGACAC
The DNA here is from genome assembly GCF_001814685.1 of Prevotella sp. HMSC077E09. NCBI lineage: Bacteria > Pseudomonadati > Bacteroidota > Bacteroidia > Bacteroidales > Prevotellaceae > Prevotella > Prevotella sp. HMSC077E09. The sequence goes on from NZ_KV817532.1 coordinate 37,838, forward strand.
CACCACCAATGAAAGGTGTAACATTCCATACACGGTCTGGATTGTAACCGCAGAGCAGATTGCTCATGTTGAACAGGAGATGTTCGTTCAAAGTCCAATAGTCCAACTTAGATACGCCTACCATACCGACTTTCTTGGCCTTTCCCAATTGTAATTTTGTACGTAGACCGAAGCCTGGAGAGAACCACTTTCCTACAGCTACAGAGGCTCCAAACGTACGGCGTTGTTTCGCAAATAGACCATAATGATCGCCGTTGTCAAGCCCAAGGCCATGTTCTTGATTAGAATACCAAGCATTGTAATCACCACCAACTTGAACAAACCAATTGCTCCAAAACGAATTAGTAGCTACACTGTACTTCTGTACTGGAACAGTCTCCTGTGCTAAAGTGGTCATTGTAAGACTAACAAAAGCAAGGACTGTCATCAATCTTTTCATCATATGAATAATAATTTTATTAAATGTCACCTAAATTTGTTATAATAAAAATAACTCTCATTTGTGTTAGTTGGGTTCAAAGTTACTATTTTTTTTATTACGAAAGCCTTAATTCCGCAACACTATTATAAATTAAAC
>NZ_KV817533.1:0-2407 GCF_001814685.1 Prevotella sp. HMSC077E09
TCGGCTGCACTAACAATGGTGTCTGCCACTGTACTAATAGGATTCTGCACTTGTGGTGTGTCATTGTCTCGTGAAATTGAGGAGCGGCTTGGAGGTACGAGTTGATAACCGGTATCAGGGCGTTCGTTCTTTTCTGTTGCCTCCTGTATTGTTTGGTGTGGTTTCCTTGGCTCTTCCCTGTTGGTTGGTTCAAAGTTTTTCTGCAGGGAACGGTAGCCGAACTCCCTGCCGATTTCGGATGCCTTGAATGATTGTCCTGCGTATGAGAACTTCAAGCCATAGACCTTGCCCTGCTTGTTCTTCATGCGCTCTATCGCGATGCCGTTCTTGTTCAACTCGTAAAGGAACATGGAATGCCCAGTAATACCCATACCTTTGTACTTGTCAAGCAGGGCATAGCAGATTTGCTGTACCTGCTGTTTTGTCTGCTCTCTTATTGGACTGGCTTTTGGCTCCTGATGCTGCTTTTTCGCCTTGACCTCCTTTGCGATGGTCAAGTGTTTCTCCCTGCTGATTTCTTCCGCCACCCTTGCTGCCCTATTGCTCACAAAAGTAGTATCATAGACCTCTCCGTACAAACTGATGCGGTTGGCAATGATGTGAATGTGTCTGTTGTCGGTATCCTTGTGCGTTACCGCCACCCATTGGTGGTTGTCAAGTCCCATTTGCTTGGCAAATAAATGGGTTATCCACATGAGTTCGGACACTGACAGCTTTTTCTCGTCCTGCGGTGCGATGCCTATTTCGATACGGAGAAACTTGTTCCTGCAACGACTGTTGTAATCGCTGACCACTTTCATTTCCTCATAGATAGCCTTTGGCTCCCTGCTGCAAAGATTGTGGAAGGCAAGTCGATAGCCAAGCTTGCCCTCTCTGAAGATATAGTCTAAAGCCGTGCTGCCGTGCGCTATCGCCTTACATTTTCCTATCATTTCTTGTTAGATTTAAGACCTTATATACCTCATCTTCCACACGAAAATGAGGGTCGTAAAACCGCTTAAATGCTTCTTTTGCACATAGTGATAGGTTCTTTGTGATGAGTACCCACCTTTCGTCCTTGACCTTGATGAGATTGGATACCTGTCCATAGAACTTTCCTGTATGATGGAGAATGGCAATGGCTTCCCTCTCATTGTCTGTCATCTTGGGAACGGCTGTTACTTCTCCGTTAAGGAGTATCTCACGGCAGTAATCTGAGAACTTCCGCCCTGCACTTTCCGCTTTTGACTTGATACGCTGCTTCTCTTCTAAGGTGCATCTTACCTTGATGAACTCCGTTTTGTTCATCCGCTGTTCTTCCTTATCCTGTTGCTGCCATCGGGCAGCTTTTCCTTTGTATCTTTTCATATAAGTTTCTTAGAAAGTTAATCATTGTAGATGATTCATTGTTTCTTAATTCCTGAATACTGACCGATGAGAACGGAGTGATTACGGTCTTATCTCCCCGACAATCGAACGAGGGGAGCAAGAGCAGTTTGTGGGTACAAACTGACGTCTTGCAATGTCAGCTAACGAAACGTTTACGCATAAAGCGTTTTGGTTATTAAAAGCGAATGCCGTGCATTCAGTATCTAACTGCGTTCGTAGCGTTCCCACCATTCAGTGTTTTTAGCAAAAGTTCGTTGCCTTACTCTCTGAAAAGTGTCGAGGGTTTTGAGTGAAAGAGGTGTTCCTTTTTCTGAAACCCCTCGACCATTTTCTTGCGGTTCACAGTTTTCTCCATTTCTCTACATCCTCACCGTATTCCCCCAAATGGATGCGCACGATGTTCTCCACGAAACTTGAAAGATTGCTACCCCTGTCACCCAACCTGCGAACGATGAAGTCGGCACGTTCCTGCGTCTCCCTGCTCAGGTAAACCGCCTTTCTCTCACTTAGCTTTGTCGGAACGAGGAACGCCTGCTTGTATGCGTCGAGTGTCTCTTTTCTCATCTTGGCACTGATGCGTTTTTGAACGGTTGCATGCTCTGTATGCTGTGCAGGCTCGGCTGGCGTAACATACTTTATGACATGTTCTGTTCCTTGTTGTTTTTGCTCTTGAATATTTTTCATTCCCTTTGCTCGAAATTCAGCGACGGTTTGTTCACTTGAACTTTCAGCTTGGCTCATACTGAAAGATTTCCTGATGGTATTTTCCATTTCCTCTTTGCTGACTGTTTTCTTTTCCATACCTCTATCTTATTTTAAGTTTGACTTGTTTTCTTTTGTTGCTTGTATTGGGAGTTTTCTCCAACTTTTTCTGTTGCTCACGGACACGACTGACATGAAACTCGTTGAGGTCTTTGAAGTCTCTATAATACACTGCCATATCTTCTACCTTAAAACCTGTGTTTACAAATTCCTGCACAGCTTTTCGACCTGCATCGTCATTATCAAGAAAAGCACGAACAGAGGTTATATTTCTTTT
>NZ_KV817534.1:0-22163 GCF_001814685.1 Prevotella sp. HMSC077E09
TTCGCATTTGGTAGTTGAAACTACCATTTGTTAATTCTCATCGTGAATGTTTACAATTTCTTTTAAAAGACTTGCGTATTTGAAATAGAAGATATTCTCAGTCCGAATATACGCTGTTTTTCGGTATTTTGTAATGCGTTGTCTGTCAGTGTGTTGTGCGATTGAAGTCAAAATATGGAGGAAAATGATGTTGTTAAGCTGTCTTATTTCTATTGAATTACCCTGCAATCTGACTTATTTTGTCGTCTGTTCTGACGCGAGTAGGAATGCAATCTGCGTCAAATTGCAGCGTGTGAAGAATGAAATTGTGCGTCAGAAACTTTGAAATTGGTAAATAAGATAAGTTTTATTGGTTTTAATTTTCTATTCAGGGTGGTTTTGAAATGTTAAAAACAAGACGGGATTATTTACAAAATAACAGAGCTTCTCGACCGTGCAGAGTTGTTCTTCGTGAAGTCAGTGCAAAGAGTTATTGGTTTTATGGTTTCTGTTTCACTATGATAACGGTGGGCAGAAAGGGCCGTGTGCAAGCTTTGGTGAACGGTCTTGTAGATAGTTTTTCCTATTTAAGATATATAAGAAAAAAATTGTTTGTTTCGATTATATATTGTATTTTTGCATTCGAGTTTATAACGTTTGACTTATGAAGTTTAAGAAGAGAAGATGGCATTGCTTGCCTGGTCAGCCGCTTACTGAGCTTGACAAGCAGGTGATGTATTGGGAGAATAAGGGCAAGGAGGTGCCTACCCGCGATCTTATAAAGACCCCGGAACAGATTGAAGGCATTCGTATAGCCGGTAAGGTCAATACGGGTTGTTTGGATGCTGTGGCTGCAGCAATTCGTCCAGGCATGTCAACACAGGAGATAGATGATATCTGCATGCAGTATTGCAAAGATAACAATGCTGTGCCTGCCTGCCTGAATTATGAGGGGTTTCCTAAGAGTGTCTGCACGAGTATCAATGAAGTTGTCTGTCATGGGATACCTAAGGAAGAGGATATCCTCGAAGAGGGAGATATCGTGAACGTGGATATGACATTGAGTGTGAACGGCTATTTCGGTGACGCTTCGCGTATGTTTATTATCGGAGGAAAGACAACTCCCGAGAAAGAACAATTGGTGAGAGTGGCCAAGGAATGTTTGGATATTGGTGCAGAGGCTGCAAAACCTTATTGCTTTGTAGGTGATATTGGACATGCAATTCAGAAACATGCAGAGAAATATCACTATGGTATCGTGCGTGATTTGTGTGGTCATGGTGTCGGATTAGCGATGCATGAAGAACCCGATGTCGTACATTTCGGTCATCGGGGCACAGGTATGTTGCTTGTCCCAGGCATGGTGTTTACCATTGAGCCAATGGTGAATATGGGAACATGGAAGGTCTTTATAGATGCTGATGACCCCTATGGCTGGGAAGTTATTTCGGGGGATGAGAAGCCCAGTGCACAGTGGGAGCACACTTTCCTGATGACGGAAAGCGGAGTGGAAGTGTTGTCCTATTGATAAGCATGGCTTGTTTAGCGAAACATAATTATGGAAGAAAAGAAAGCTATTTATATATTAGGTATTGAAAGTTCGTGTGATGATACGTCGGCTGCCGTGTTGCGTAACGGCGTGTTGTTATCCAATGTGACAGCTTCTCAGGATGTACACAAGGCTTATGGTGGCGTGGTCCCAGAGCTGGCATCACGTGCACATCAGCAGAATATCGTGCCGGTGGTTGATCAGGCTATCAAGCGTGCCGGCATCACAAAAGAGATGTTGAGTGCCATAGCCTATACACGTGGCCCGGGATTGATGGGTTCTTTGCTCGTAGGTGTTAACTTTGCCAAGGGCTTAGCGCGTTCGCTGAATATTCCATTGCTGGATGTTAATCACCTGCAAGGCCATGTCATGGCGCATTTTATAAAGGAGACTGACGATGATACGAGTGCGCCTCCTTTCCCTTTTATCTGTCTTTTGGTGTCGGGAGGTAACTCTCAGATTGTCAAGGTCAATGCCTATAACGACATGCAGGTGTTGGGACAGACGATTGATGATGCGGCAGGTGAGGCTATTGATAAATGTTCGAAAGTGATGGGGTTAGGCTATCCGGGAGGGCCGATAATCGACCGGTTGGCACGTCAGGGCAACCCGTTGGCGTATAAATTTGCCGAGCCGCATATTCCCGGTTTCGACTATTCATTCTCTGGATTGAAGACATCTTTCCTTTACAGTCTGCGTGATTGGATAAAGGAAGACCCTGATTTCATAGAACATCATAAGAAAGATTTGGCTGCAAGTCTGGAGCATACGATAGTGGATATCCTGATGAATAAGCTGCGCAAGGCAGTGAAAGAGACGGGCATTAAGCATGTGGCTGTGGCTGGAGGTGTATCTGCCAACAACGGTTTGCGCAATGCTTTCCGTGAGCATGCAGATAAGTATGGCTGGACCATTTATATACCTAAATTCAGCTACACGACGGATAATGCAGCAATGATAGCCATTGTAGGGCAATCAAAGTATATGGATCATGACTTTGGACGCATTGATGCCCCCGCATTTTCAAAAGTAACTTTTAAATAAAAATATATGGAACTGGAAACTAAAGTGTTGAGCAAAGAGTTACAACAATATCTCTATGACAACAGCTTGACAATTGGAACTGCCGAGAGTTGCACGGGAGGCCGTATAGCAGAAGCTATCATTGCTGTGCCCGGAGCAAGTGAATATTTCAAGGGAGGAATCGTGTCTTATACGAATGAAGTAAAGGAAAACCTGCTTCATGTGAGTCATGAGGTTTTGGAAGAGAAGACTGCTGTTTGTGAAGAAGTTGCTCAACAGATGGTTGCCGGAGCTTGTGAAACTTTGCATGTTGATTATGCTATTGCTGCAACAGGCATTGCAGGCCCAACTGGTGGTACGCCGGAAATACCGGTAGGAACAATTTGGTTGGCATGTGGAAGCAAGGATGATATCCGTACGATGAAGCTTGATAAGGATTTCGGACGCGACATTAACCTTGCCATTGCTACTAATCAGTCACTGCGTATGTTTCTTGATTATATTAAAGGAAAACAGGTAAAAGAATAGGATAAAGCAAAAAAATACTTAATTACCTTTATTCTTTGAAGAAATATTTTGTGTAATTCAAAAATATTTGTAATTTTGCACCCTGTTTGGAATAAGTATCAAAAAACGAAAACAAAAATTAAAGATAGCAATGTCTAAGATTTGTCAGATTACAGGAAAGAAGGCGCAAATAGGTTGTAATGTGTCTCACTCAAAGCATCGTACAAAGAGAAGCTTTGATGTAAACCTCTTCAGCAAGAAATTCTACTATGTAGAGGAAGGTTGCTGGATTAGCCTTAAGATCAGTGCTGCTGGTCTTCGTCTCATTAATAAAGTTGGTCTTGACGCAGCTCTGAAGCAGGCCGTTTCTAAGGGCTTCTGCGACTGGAAAGACATTAAAGTAATAGGAGAATAATCATCATGGCAAAGAAAGCTAAAGGTAATAGAGTGCAGGTAGTTCTCGAATGCACTGAGATGAAGAATAGCGGACTGCCAGGAACAAGCCGTTACGTGACTACAAAGAATCGTAAGAATACTCCTGAGCGTCTTGAACTGAAGAAGTATAACCCAATCCTGAAGAAGATGACTCTTCATAAGGAGATTAAGTAATAACCCTTTTAAAAAGCACATAAGATATGGCAAAGAAAGCGGTCGCTACCCTCCATGAAGGTTCTACGGATGGTCGCGCATATTCAAAAGTAATTAAGATGGTTAAGAGCCCGAAGACTGGTGCTTATGTTTTTGATGAGCAGATGGTACCTAATGAGGCTGTGAAAGATTTCTTTAAGAAATAATTTTCCTAAGACTATAGATGAAAGAAGGTTGCAATAAAGATTGCAACCTTTTTTATTTTTGGTAAGAATTTATTCTCTATTACTGAAAAATCGAATATATTCACTTTCAAAATTAGGAGTGAAAATATTCTTGCCAAGGTTACTCTTGATTTCCTCCGATGTCCAGAAACGTCCTCCGTTGAGTTCCTCTTGATTGGGATGGAGAACTTTGTTGTATGTTGTTTTGTGAACATAAATAAGTTCTTTTTCGCAATTACTTTCAAAAACATATTGGCCTATACGTTTCGGAATGTAGTCTGTAATTCCTAACTCCTCCTGTACTTCACGCTTTAGGGCAATCTCTACATTCTCTCCAAGAGCTATATGGCCCCCGCAGGCTGTGTCCCATTTGTCAGGTTGGATATCTTTCCAATCTGGGCGTTTCTGTAAATAAAGTTCACCTTTACTATTGAAAACATGGAGATGAACTACAGGGTGGAGTTGTTTGGAGCCATTATGTGCCTCCTTCCTACTGATGGCTCCTATGATATCTCCATTTTCTAAAACGAGAGGAAACATTTCTTTTTCGTTGTCTCTCATGGGCTAAAGTTGTGCAGTAAAAGTGAAACAATCAGCAAAGCTGTTATCAAGATGAGATGGACTTTCTTTAAAAATGCCGAATATACTGCTGCCACTACCGCTCATAGCTGCGTAGACAGCTCCTTTTTCATAGAGTTTATTCTTGATTTCTGCCAGTTGAGGATATTTATTGAAGACCGGTGCTTCGAAGTCGTTTACCAATAGCCCCTTCCAGCTTTCAACAGGTTGTCTTACGATATCTCGACAACAAATCTTAGATTTCTTGGGCACAATATCGGTATATGCTTCTTTGGTTGAAACAGCTATAGAGGGCTTTACAATAGCAATATGATAGCCATTCAGGTTACTTTCAGGCTCATCTACAGGCATAAACTCATTGCCAATGCCCATGGCAAATGCAGGTTCACTGTTGATGAAGAAAGCACAATCCGCACCTAACTTTGCTGCATAGCGTTCCATTTCTGCGTTGCCGATATTCAGTCTGAAGCGTTCGTCGAGTAATCTGATCATGTAGGCTGCGTCACTTGAGCCACCTCCAAGACCGGCTTGAGAAGGTATCCGTTTATAAAGGTGAGTATGCACACGTGGAATTTTATAATCTTTCGCCAGCAGATTGTAGGCCTTGATAACAAGATTTTCAGCCTCATTGCAGTCTATGGCATTGCCCGTTACCTTTAAATCACAATTTACATCAGAGGGAAACTCTTCTCCCATATACTTGATTTCAAGTGCATCGTAAAGCGGAATAGGGTAGAAGACGGTTTCTATGTTATGGTAGCCGTCGTCTCGTTTCGCTACAATATTGAGTCCAAGATTAATCTTGGCACAAGGGAATGTAATCATTGTTTGTATATTAAATATATGTATTGCAAAAATACAAAAAATCCAATAATCATCAACTTATATAAACAAAAAATTGATTACCTTTGCCGAAAATCAAATTCCCATGGCAGAGAATAACAGTAATACGGTAAGGCGTCGGAAATCATCGGCTAATGTAGATAATGCCTATGGTCATCTACAGCCACAAGCTACTGACATAGAGCGGGCGGTTATCGGTGCTCTGATGATAGATAAGGATGCTTTTTCTCTGATTTCAGAGATTATTCGTCCAGAGACATTTTATGAGCCTCGTAACCAGAAAATCTATCAGGCTATTCAGAATCTCAATATGAGTGAACGCCCTGTTGATATCATGACTGTAACAGAACAGCTGAAAACAGAGGGTACAATAGATGACATTGGAGGGCCTGGTTATTTGCTTGATATCAGTGATCGTGTGGCATCATCGGCCAATGTTGAGTATCATGCCCATATTCTTGCACAGAAGTTTCTTGCTCGGCAACTTATACAGTTTGCCAGTAGAGTAGAAGAGAAAGCTTTTGATGATACCGTTGATGTGGATGTGCTTATGCAAGAAGCTGAAGGTTCGTTGTTTGAAATATCTCAAAAGAACATGAAACAGGATTACACGCAGATTGATCCTGTTATTCGGCAGGCAATAGATATTCTTCAGAAAGCATCGGCTAATACCGGAGGATTGACAGGAATTCCTACAGGATATACAGACTTAGATGAAGTGACGAGTGGTTGGCAAAAGAGCGACCTTGTGATTATTGCCGGTCGCCCGGCTATGGGTAAAACATCTTTTGCATTGAGTTTGGCTAAGAATATTGCTGTAGATTATCAAGTACCTATTGCTTTCTTCTCACTTGAAATGAACAATGTTCAACTTGTGAATCGTTTGATCTCAAATACGTGTGAGATTGCTGGTAGTAAGATATTGAATGGTCAGTTGACACCTGATGAATGGGATAGACTGGATAAGAATCTGACGAAATTAACAGGTTCTCCTGTCTATATAGATGATACCCCAGGTCTTTCGGTATTTGAACTTCGTACGAAAGCTCGTCGTCTGGTTCGCGAAAAGGGAGTAAAGATTATTATGATAGACTACCTTCAGCTGATGAATGCCAACGGTATGAAGTTTGGTAGCCGCCAGGAAGAAGTATCAACAATTTCGCGTTCTTTAAAGGGGCTTGCCAAGGAACTTGATATTCCTATTCTTGCATTGTCGCAGTTGAACCGTACGGTTGAAAACCGAGATGGTCTTGAGGGTAAGCGGCCACAGTTGAGTGACCTGCGAGAATCCGGAGCTATTGAGCAGGATGCCGATATGGTTCTGTTTGTGCATCGCCCCGAATACTATCATATCTATCAGGATGAGAAAGGCAATGATCTCCATGGTATGGCTCAGATAATCATTGCTAAGCATCGCAAAGGAGCTACACGAGATGTACTCTTGACATTCAAGGGTGAGTTTACAAGCTTTCGCAATCCCGAAGAAACCTATGGTTCTAACGCTGGTAGTGGTGAAATCATGGGATCTAAGATGAATGAAGGGGATATGCCTCCAATAGAAGGTTCGTTTCCTCCTCCGATGGATAATGGTGATCCTGTGCCATTTTAAAGAATATCAACCGTAAATAGTATTTTTATTGTATATTATCAGTGTTTGGCACTTTAACCTTTTTGTGTTGGGATAATATATCTAAGTATCAACTAACTTTCCAATTCTTTTTGAAGACAGAAGAAAATTATTAGTAAAATATAGCAATATAACCAATTTATTTTGTAATTTTGCACTGATAATTTTAGATTAACTATAAATCAGACTGTAAGATAGGAAGTAATGAGACTATAACATGGTCTTATTTATTTGATAGGGATTGGGTTTTCTTTTGGTTTGCAAAGAAAGTAAGTGCAATGATAGTATGCGCAATTTGTACCTTTTTTCTATCTTTTTCCTTTTTCTTTTAAATGGTAGGAGTAGTGTAAATCTTTTTTTACTGCTTATCTTTTAGATGAGTGGGTAGGGAAAGATTTTTGCAAATATTATTTCACAATAGTTGTTTATTATTAAAAAATAGTTTTTTATACAGATAGTTTCTGTTTTCATAGTTTACTAACCATAAAGTTTAGTCTTTTTATTTTATACGATAATTAGTGTTAAAAAATAGTTTTCCTTCTAATAGTAAAAGAATAGCAAAGAATACACTTTTTCTGTATATCCGTATGTTGTTTCTTATGGTAGTGTCCCTGTATACATCAAGGGTTATTCTATCAAATTTAGGAATAACAGATTTTGGGATATATAATGTAATTGGCGGTTTTACGACTATGTTTGTGTTTTTTCGTTCATCATTAGCAAATGTGACACAAAGGTTTCTTAGTGTGGAAATAGGACAAAATGATTTAAAAGCTGCTAACAAAATTTTTTGTGTGCATCAGTCAGTTTATATTGTCATAAGTTTATTTGTTTTATTATTGGGAGAAATTGTCGGTGTATGGTTTATATATAACAAATTGAATATCCCTGCTGAAAGATTAGTGGCTGCATTCTGGGTTTTCCAATTCACTCTTTTTTCTTTATGTATGACTATTCTTAGTGTTATATACGAAGCTGTATTAGTGGCAAGAGAAGAAATGAAAATCTATTCTTATGTTGGAATCATTGAGGGAGTAATAAAGTTGTTTATTGCATATATTATAGTAATAATCGCTTATGATAAATTAGTTGTATATTCTTTTCTGTTGTTTGTCGTTGCAATAGGAATTCGACTTTTTTATTCTATTTATTGCAGTGAAAAATATTCAGAAAGTGTATATAAATGGAAATGGGATAAAAAAATGATAAGAGAATGCTCTTCGATGATTGGCTGGAATACATTGGGAACTTTAGTTTATTCAATTAATGAACAGGGACTTAATATTCTTTTAAACTTATTTTTCGGTCCAATTGTAAATGCTGCACGTGGGATTGCTGGACAGATAAATCAATCAGTAAATAATTTTAGTGCTAATTTTTATACTTCGGTAAGACCACAATTGATGAAATCATATGCAGTAAAAGATTATGAGTATCTTTTCAAGCTCTTCTTTACAACGTCGAAATTGTCTGTATATTTGTTATGGATAATAGTACTACCACTTTGTTTATCTATTGATTTTGTGTTGCATTTATGGTTGAAAGAGGTTCCTGGATATACAAAGATATTCACGGTTTTGATTTTAATTTATTCAGTAATAAATGTATTAAATAATCCTATTTGGGCATTAGCACTAGCAGTTGGGAAATTGAAAAATTATATATTATATGGTAGTGCAGTTTTCTTTCTGATTTTTCCCATATCATATTTATTTTTACGATACGGCTATCCTCCACAGAGCATCTTCGTTATAAGTATAATAGTGAGATGTTTTTATATTTATACAGTTCTTGTTATCTTAAAAAAAGAAATAACGTTCTCACTTAGTCTTTATTTTAAAGAAGTGATTTTACCAGTTTTATGTGCCATATGTGTCTCTGGATGTTTTTGTTTTTGGATAGATTCTTTTTGGGGAAATTCATTGATTCAAAGATTTACTCTTTCAATTTTATCATTTTTAATAGTGATAATTACGATATTGTTAGTTGGCTTAAATGAAAGTGAACGATGCAATATCATTTCTATTATTCAAAGGAGAGTCTTAAAATATGGAAAATAGAAGTTTTTTTCAACGTATAAGCCGTCACTATAGTTTGAATATAGAGAAGCTTCCTTTTGTCAATTGGTTTAATATTATAGCCACGATATATCTAAATCTTAGAAGTTTTCCATTTAAGCAAGCTATTAGAATGCCTGTCTTTGTTTATGGAACTCCTAAGTTGTTTAGTCTCTATGGTAGTATGATCTGTAAGGGTAAATGTTATCCAGGTATGATAAAATTTAATCAAACTAATGCTGAAGCACCATCTGTTTCGGGTGGAGATAGTGGGATAGCTAATTGGGGTACAATTATTTTTAATGGACGTTGTCAAATTTATACTTCAACTAAAATTAATGTTTTACAAGGAGGATTTTTAGAATTAGGAGATTGTACGAAAATTATGCATCATTGTAATATAACAGCCTATAGTAAAGTGAACATAGGTAATCATACATGGATTACTCATAGATGCCAAGTTTTAGATACAAATTTTCATTTTGTGGCGGATTTAAAAAGAAAAAGAATACATTCAATGTCAAAACCAATTATTATTGGCGATTATTGTTGGATATGCAATAGTACAACAATTTCAGGGGGTAGTGTTATTCCTAACAAGGTAATTGTGGCAAGTAATAGTCTTGTTAATAAGGATATGAGTTCAATAAAAGAAGCAACCATTATTGGTGGAATCCCAGCAAAAGTGTTATCAACAGGTTTTAGGAGAATTGATAATATAGAACTAATAAAAAAAACACAGAATTTCTTTATGCTGAATTCTGATAAAGAATATGTTCACATTCCAAATTTATCTGATAAAGCTTGTAATACTATTGTTTGTAAATATGATTAGATACGATTCGTATACCTCTAAATAACCTAATATATCTCCAATAACAAAATAAAAATTATGATACCAAAAATTATACATTATTGTTGGCTGAGTAATGATCCTGTACCTTCTGATTTACAGAAATATATGCAAACTTGGAAAGTAAAACTTCCTGATTATGAGTTTATAAAATGGGATTTTAAAAGATTCCCAAAAGGAAAGAGTAAATGGGTAGATCAAGCATTTGATAAAAAAAAATATGCTTTTGCCGCAGATTATATTCGTTTGTTCGCTTTATATAATTATGGAGGTATCTACTTAGATATGGATGTTGAAGTTTTAAAATCATACGATGATCTTCTCCCACTCTCGTCTATGATTTGTTTTGAAGCAAATGGAACTACAATTGAGGCCGCAACTATTGGTAGTGAAAAAGGATGTATATGGGTCAAAAAATGTTTAGATTATTATGATAATAGAGACTTTGTAAGATATGATGGTACTTTGTTAATGAAACCTATACCTCAAATCGCGTGTGAGATCATAAATAAAAATTTTATTTTATACAAGGCAATAAATGTAGAGGATGCATTGAATCATAATAATCTTATACCGATTTTACCATCATCTTTTTTCAGCCCGAAATCGTATGCAACGGGTAAATTGAATTTAACAAAAGATACTTATTCAATCCATCAATTCAGTGGAACATGGCTTCCATGGTATGTAAATTTAGAAAAAAAAATTTGCTCTTTCTTTCATGTCCGATACAGAGATTTACTAAATAGAATGTTCTTTTCTAAAACATATTGGAAATAATAAAATGATATTTTATTGGATTTTATTTTGCTTTATATTATTGATTGCATTATATTGGAAAGATAAAAGAAAAGCAGCTTATCTTATTTTTTTTATTTTATTTTTCCTTGGCAGTACGAGGGCTCGTACTGTTGGTAATGACCTAAATGGCGGGTATTGGTTAGAATACGTTCACATGGGGCATAATCCAAATAATTGGGGTGTTGTTATGAGACAGTTTGAGTATGGTTTTCTTTGGTTAATGGCAAACTTTAAATATTCAATATCATCTGATCCTTTAATCTTTTTTCATATCTTATTTATAATTACTTTTGCAAATTACTTTGTTTTTCTAAAAAAGGAAAGTAAATATGCAGCTCTTTCTCTTTTCTTTATGTTAGCTTTCGCCTATTATTTCCAATTATATAATGGTATGAGACAAGAATTTTGTTATTCAATGATTTTAATATTTTTATCATCTTTTGTTTTAGATAATCAAGCCTGTGTTAATGGAGATATAAATTATCTTTCATATCGAGGAAGACATCATATTTTTCTTCCTTTTTATAAAAAGTCTTTTTTATTTATAATTGGCACAGTTGTAGTTGCATTTCTATTTCATAAAAGCATGTTGATTATGTTAATATTTCCCTTAATATATAAATATTATAGGCGAATATCGACAAAGGTTTTGATTATTGTCTTATTGTTTTCATCTTTTTTGAGTTTAACTTTAGCTTCTTTCGCATCGAGCCAATTGGCTATTTTGTCGTTTATTTTTAATGATGGCAGTTCTAATTTTTCTTCATATATGTCTGGTACAAACGGTTTTGGACAGTACTCTAATATATCAAATATTTTAAATACTGCTTTTTGTATATACACAGTATATTCTCATCGATATAAAAAGAGTTTTTATATCTCTTGTTATGTAATTGGTGTTGTTGTGCTTAATATTTTAACACCGATAAATTGGATATTCCAGCGGCTAGCTTTTCCTTTCATGTTTTTCCGTGTAGTTACCTATGCAGATTTGTGGTATACAATTCCGTCCAAACGAGAAAGAATTATTTTCCGTTTTTCTGTACTTCTTTTGAGTTTCGTTATGTATCAGAATAGATTATTTGCAGATAGATACGAAGATGTTGTTCCATATGTAAATTGCTTATTTTAATGAAGTTGTCAATTTTAGTAACATCCCAAACACGCCCAGAGGAACTATTCCGTTTTTTTGAATCAATAAATAATCAAAGAGAGTTAGATTTCTCTAATCTGCAAATCATTTTTGTTGATCAGGGCTCTAATTATGGTTGTTTTAATATTCTTAATCCTATCATAAACAAAATTTATATAAAATATCATCCTTGTGGACTGTCTGAAGCCAGGAACCAAGGCCTTAAATATGTCACAGGAGATTATATCGCGTTTGGTGATGATGATTCATGGTATGATAATGGAACTTTAGTAAAAATTCAATATTGTATAGAACACAATAACTTAGATGGAGTAGGCACACGTATTTGTAATGAGGAAGATATTCCTTATAGTAGGTATTCCTCAAAGAAACGATTACTAACATTTACAGAACATTGTGGTATTTCTTCTGCATCGATGTTTTTGCGGTTTGATAAAACGATAAATTTTGATGAAAATATAGGGCTTGGTTCGAAATATGGTTTGTCAAGCGGTGAAGAAACAGATTACTTGTGGTCTTTTATGGAAAGACATCCAACTTCTAAAATAGAATATCATCCAGAAATTATTGTACGTCATCCAGTATTTCAATTTCAAAATTTTAATAACTATTTCGATAAGTGTTTTTGCTATGCTAAAGGGGAGGGGTATATAATTCAGAAGCATAATTTACCTTTTATGAGTAAATTTAAAAAACTCCTTCGCCCTTTTTTAGGGGTTATAATATATTCATGTTGCAATAGCTTTAAATGTAAGAAATCTTTTTATACTCTTAAAGGTAGAATTATTGGCATGAATTTCAAACTTAATAAATAAAAATTATATATGAAATTGATAGAATTGTTTACAGGTGTTTATTTTAATAATATCGGTAATGCGTTTATTGACTTAGGTGCTGAAGAGGTTTTAAAAGCAGCAATTAATGGTAATTTTAAGATTGTAAAATTAAGTCAAAGTCAACTTTTTGCATCTTCAATGGGAGCCAGTTTTGCATCAAAAGAAAATAAACTATTTCATTGGTTATGGGTGAAAGTTATGTCTAAATACGCAAATAGGCTTCAAGTTAGAAGTTATTCATTTATAAAATCACATGAAGTTTTTAATTTAATAGATTTTACTTCATGAACTATTTGGTTGTTCCTGGTTGTGATTTAACAATTAAGTGTAAGTTGTTTTCAGATAGTCCTAGGATAGCTTTATTCGAAAGTGTTGGACTCCATAAAAATAAAAGATGAATTAATCCAAATACCAAGTCTTGATATAATGCAAGATAAACAAATTATTTCTTACGTAATATTTTAATGTGAAAATAATAATGTATTGTGTTTTAGCTTTTTTCCATATTTTTTATCTGCCCAGAAATATCATCCTTATGGAAAAGAGGTTAATAAGAAAAGGTGGGTTCTAATATGGCATGATGAATTTTACAATGGGCAATTATTTAATGATAATTGGCTTGTTCAAAACACATCACCAAATCATATTCTAAGCTCACGTTGGACAGAGAATGTTATGCTTAAAAGAGAAAAGTTTTTTTGAAGAATAAAAAGGAGAATTGTGGAGGAAAAGAATGGAGCACAGCTTCGATAGAAGTACGGAAGCCTTTTCTATATGGTTATTTTGAGTGTAGATTAAAATATGCACAAGCAAGTGGTGTAAATAACTCTTTTTGGTTTTATCAATCTTCAAAAGCTAATACACATGCATTTGAAATAGATGTTGTAGAGGCTCATTATCCCAATAAACTACAGAATAATGTTCATGATATTGGACAAAATAACTATATTAACGTACAGAATCCTTCTTATTATTTTTTACAAGGAGAAATAAATGATTATCATATTTATGCTTTAGAATGGTCTCCAATGACTTTAATATTTTATCTTGATGGGAAAATAATAAGAAAGTTTGATAATAAATTTTGTAATTCACCTGCTCATTTAGTATTAAGTACAGCTGTTATAGATTGGGCTGGTAAGATAACGAATGCTATTGATGGTACGTTCATGGTTGTTGATTATGTGAGAGTATTTCGGAAAGATTAAATAATGAATATTTTATTTTTTTATCGTATTTACCCATCTTATGGTGGTGTTGAAGTTGTAACTACAGTTCTTGCTAATAAGATGGTTGAAGATGGTCATTTTGTATCTATAGCTTCTATAGAACAACCACACATGGAACTCAAGTCTCAATTAGATTTTCGAGTGCCTCTAATAAAATTGACATATCCTGTAAATAGTCAAAGTAATGTTCAAATATTACATAATTTTATAAAAGTGCATCATGTAGATATTATTATTAATCAATGGGGATTACCTTATAAAACAACACTGTTGTTTAATAGAGCTATGAAAGGAACTCCCTGTAAACTTGTATCTGTTCTCCATGGCTCTCCTTATACTTCAAAAAAACTTTTAGTTGCAGAAAATAAATATCGAAACTCTAATCTCTTTTTAAAGCCAATATATTATACTATCTACAAATTGTTAGATTGGGTAATAAGAAAATCTATCCGGTATAGTGTGATGCATAGTAGCAAATATATATTATTATCTAAAGGATTTATTGCTCCATTACTGACGTACGCACATATCAAGTCAAATGGAAATATATTAGCTATAGGAAATCCAATAACTATAGAAGTTAAAGAAAATTTGATTAATTTTGCGAACAAGAAAAAACAATTACTCTATGTTGGCAGGATGGATTTGGCCAATAAGAATGTTAATCGTATTGTTGAAACCTGGGAGAAAATTTATCACAAATACAATGATTGGGAATTACTACTTGTTGGAGATGGGCCAGACAAAAAACAGTTAGTTGATTATGTGAGAGAACATTCTGTTGGCAATGTCGTATTTGCAGGTTTCCAAAAAGATCCTCCAATTGAATATTTTGCAAATGCCTCTGTCTTTTTATTAACTTCTGATTTAGAAGGTTTTGGATTAGTTGTTATTGAAAGTATGAGCTATGGCGCAGTACCAATTGTTTATGGGAGTTATGAAGCAATTTACGACATAATAGATGATGGAAAATCAGGTTTCATTCTCCCAAAGCCATTTAATTCTCAAATATTAGCTGAAAAGATGGAGTTTTTAATAGAAAATGAGGTACAAAGGAGGAATATGAGTATAGAAGCAATAAAAAAATCTAAGTCTTTTACACTCGATGTTGTTATTAAAAAGTGGTATGAAGTTCTGTCTGATGTACAATGTAACTCATAACTTTGTTTTAAGTTCTTTTTATGATTGTAGATAGACTTATAAGCTCTGATACTATATCCTTGAAAAAGATATTTGAGAGGAATATGTCTATCTATACGTTCCTAAACCCCGTCTCCTATTTAGATGCCCTTAATAATAAAATACTTTTTACAAAATTTGATGGGATTTTCGCTGATGGAGGACTGCTCGTGAAGGCTGTGCAACTTTGTTATGGTAAGAAAATTCAGAGACGGAGTTTTGATATGACATCTTTAGCGCCTGTATTGTTTGATTATGCACAAGATAATGGGAAAAGTATTGCTATAATTGCATCAAAACAAGAGAGTATAGAACAAGCTGTAAAGATTTTAATTGCGAAATATCCAAAATTGTCCATACTGTATTTTCGTAATGGCTATTTTAATACCAATGAAGAAAAGATGGCTACAGTGCATAAGATCGTTTTATTAAAACCTGATTTCTTGATTGTGGGGATGGGAATTGTAAAACAGGAAGATTTTTTGCTAAAAGTTAAAGATGCGGGGTATCTCGGAGTTGGCTTTACTTGTGGTGGCTTTATCCATCAGATTGCAAAGGATAAAGCTGAATATTATCCAGAATGGATTGATAAGCATGGTTTACGTTTTGTTTATAGAATGTATAAAGAGCCACATACACGTTATAGGTATTTCAAAACAGCATTTGTTTTCCCTATAATATTCCTGAAAGAAAGATTATCTAAAGGTTAAATTTTTGATTTATATTTTCATTATGCGTTATCTTTCTGTGAAAGATGGCGCATAATTGTATTTTAAAAGAGACGTATCACTCAATAAAATGCTTATTTTGAGTGATACGCCCTTTATATTTAATATTCAAACTTCAAGATATAGATTTAGTATTCTTCGTCATCACTCATTTCTGATGCTTGTAAATCAAGTGATTCCGGGTCTTCATCATAAGTTGTACGATAGCTTTCTTCGGTCAATTTATCCTCATCAAATGTGTCGTCATCTTCTTCAATATCATTGTAGTGATCTTCTACAATAACATCATCTTCTTCGTCTTCCTGTGACTTGGGCATATCTTCTTCTGTTATTTCATCGCTGGGCTCAAACTTAATCTTAGTTCTATACATCTCTGGTTTTTCCTTGGCAAAGATAGCTTCTACCCACGTCCCTTTCTCAATTTCAAGAACTTCGTAGCCATCGTTCACCTTCTTCTCGTACATGCCTCCCGGCTTATGAAGACGATCTTTGGGTAGGGTGGTGGTGCTGATGTCAAAGCCTTGTTCGATGATGTCTTGAATACTCTGTGACAGACTTTCCCATCCTCCGCCAAAATTACGCTCAATAACTTCAAGCAATTTAGCTGCAGAGATGTGGTGAATGTTTTCATAAGTAAGGTCGGTTACGCGAAGAATAGGGCGTTTTTTGATAGCCCATTTCACTTTTGTGCTGTCATCAATCTTAACGAAACCGACTTTGAAACCACGTGCTTCATATTTGGAAATGACTTCAGGTCTGTCGATTTTAACTTCTTCAATGTCAAAAGCACTGCGGAGGATATCAACATATTGGCGTACATTATCTTTCAAATCAGCTTCCTTTTCAGCTGCGTTCCACATTCTGTATACATCATTTTCCTGAATATCCCACACATTGCTTTTGTTTAGTGTCTTTAGTGTTAGAACTTTTTGCTGTCTCATATATACGTTATTTCTTTGTTGCAAAAGTATATACTTTGCATCATATTCACAAACTTTTAGCATAGATTTTTTTGCTATCTCATGTGAAATCTTTATTTTTGCATATAATTATGAGTGAACCTTTGGCAGAAAGAATGCGGCCTCATTCGCTCGATGAATATGTTGGTCAGCAGCATCTTGTCGGACGAGGTGCCGTCTTGCGCAAGATGATTGACGCCGGACGCATTTCTTCTTTTATATTATGGGGACCGCCAGGAGTTGGGAAAACCACGCTCGCACAAATCATTGCCAACAAACTTGAAACTCCGTTCTACACATTAAGTGCTGTAACAAGTGGGGTTAAAGATGTGCGCGACGTGATAGAAAAGGCAAAGAATAATCGCTTTTTCAATACAGCCTCACCGATTCTTTTTATTGATGAAATTCATCGTTTCAGCAAGTCGCAGCAGGATTCTCTGTTGGGTGCTGTTGAACGTGGCGTCGTTACTTTAATTGGCGCAACGACAGAAAATCCTTCTTTTGAGGTTATACGTCCTCTGCTCTCACGTTGTCAGCTTTATGTTTTGAAGTCACTTGATAAGGAGGACATGTTGCAATTGGTCAACAGAGCCATTACCACAGATATAGAACTGAAGAAGAAGCATATTGAATTGAGAGAGAGTGGGGCGCTGTTACGTTACAGTGGGGGAGATGCCCGAAAGCTGTTGAACATTCTTGAACTCGTGGTTGAGGCCTCCGAAAGTGAGGTTGTCATAACAGATAAGCTTGTGGAAAGTCGGCTACAAACAAATCCTTTAGCCTATGATAAGGATGGGGAGATACACTACGACATCATTTCGGCTTTCATTAAAAGTATTCGTGGGAGTGATCCTGATGCGGCCCTTTACTGGTTGGCGCGTATGATTGAAGGTGGAGAAGACCCACAGTTCATTGCTCGCAGACTTGTTATCAGCGCTGCAGAAGACGTGGGATTGGCCAATCCTAATGCCTTATTAATGGCCAATGCAGCTTTTGATGCTGTCATGAAGATAGGCTGGCCCGAGGGAAGAATACCTTTGGCAGAGGCTACGGTCTATTTGGCTACGAGTCAGAAAAGCAATTCTGCCTATCTTGCCATTGATAGTGCATTGTCAATGGTACGCGAAACGGGGAATCTTCCGGTTCCACTTCCTTTACGAAATGCCCCAACCAAGCTGATGGCTGAACTCGGTTATCATGACGGTTATAAGTATCCCCACGACTATCCCGGGCATTTCACGAAACAACAGTATCTGCCTGATGAGCTGAAAGAGACTCGCTTCTGGCATGGGCAGCACAGTGTTGTCGAAGAGAAACTCAACAAACAGATGGAAAATTGTTGGGGAAATCGTTTTAAAGAATAAGAACTAAATTGTTGAAAACATGAAGATTGTTGAATTAGATGGATATGCTGCTAATCCCGGAGATTTGAGTTGGGATGCTATGAAAGCGTTGGGAGAGTTCGTTCTTTACGACCGTACGGCTCCGGAAGACGTGGTTCTGAGAGCAAAAGATGCAGATATTATCCTCGTAAATAAAGTAAATGTAACGAAAGAAGTTATCGAACAATTGCCTAAACTGAAATATATAGGTGTATTAGCCACGGGTTATAATGTGGTTGATATAGCTGCGGCAAAGGCTCATGGCATTGTCGTTTCAAATATTCCAGCTTATAGTACGGACAGTGTTGCACAGATGACATTCGCTCATATTCTGAATATGACCAATCGTATTGAACACTATGCACAGCTGAACCGTGAAGGAAGGTGGAGTCAGAACCCTGATTTTTGTTATTGGGATACGCCTCTTCCTGAAATTAGTGGCAAGGTGTTAGGTATTGTCGGATTGGGAAACATCGGATGTAAGGTTGCGAGAATAGCAAAAGATTTCGGTATGGATGTCTTTGCTTTTACCAGTAAGAATTCGGCCGATTTACCCGAAGGCATTCAGAAGACAACGCTCGATGGTTTGTTTGCTGTGAGTGATATTCTCTCTTTGCATTGTCCTCTGACCCCTGATACACATGAGTTGATAAATAAGGATGCACTGAAGAAGATGAAGAAAGGGGCCTTGTTGGTTAACACGGGACGCGGACAATTAGTCAATGAAGCCGATGTTGCAGCGGCCTTGAAGTGTGGTCATTTAGGCGGTTATGGGGCAGACGTCATGTGCATTGAGCCTCCTTCGGCCGATAATCCGCTGTTTTCTCAACCCAATGCATTCATTACTCCGCATATAGCCTGGGCTACAAGGGAGGCGCGTTCGCGCTTGTTGGAGGTGTGTGTAGAGAATGTAAAGGCTTTCATAGAGGGCCATCCGCAGAATGTTGTCAATAAGTAAGCCGTGGAATTATGATAAGCCCTAATCCCGAAGTAGCCCGTACGGTACTTCAACTGATTGAATTTATCGGTACTTTTGCTTTTGCCATTTCGGGCATCCGCATGGCTGCAGCCAAGCATTTTGATTGGTTTGGAGGTTTTGTTTGCGGTTTTGCAGTTGCCATTGGTGGTGGAACCATACGTGATGTGATGCTTGGTGCAACGCCTTTCTGGATGACTTCAAGCATTTATTTCACCTGTACGGTCTTTGCATTGCTTGTGGTTATCCTCTTTGCAAAGTGGCTCAATCGCATGGAAAATGCGTGGCTTGTCTCTGATACTTTTGGGCTTGCCATGTTCACGATAGCAGGACTGCAGAAGACGTTACAGTATGATCATCCCTTTTGGGTGGCCATTATCATGGGTTGTATTACGGGAGTTGCAGGTGGAATCATCAGAGATGTGCTTCTCAATCAAGAGCCTGTAATCTTCCAAAAGGATATTTATGCCATGGCAAGTGTGGGCGGCGGTCTTGTCTATTGGCTGTTGGCATCTTTCGGTTTCAATGTTGGCGTTACGGCAATCATCACATTTCTTGTAATATGCCTCATACGTTTTGTTACTGTGAAATTCCACATTTCGCTTCCAATTCTCAGAGGTGAGAAAGAATGAGGAAAGCTTTGAGGGCTTGTTATAAAATAACTTTCGAGGCCTTTTGCTTCTGTCATTTTCTGATCTTGAATGGATAGCTCCTTTACTTTCTGTTTTCTTTTGTGTCTTTATGTGTAGAGAAGGAGAATAGTTTACAGCTTCAGATATCTTACTTTCACAAACTGAATGCGCGAGGGTCTACATTCGTTGTCGTTTTCGGAAGGTCGATGCTCACCAACTTGTCGCAGCTGTTGAAAGCCGACTGACCGATAGTCGTTACAGACTCCGGCAGTTTGAGGTTCTCCAAACCGCAGTTTTGGAAACTGCCGCTACCGACGAACACAAAGGAAGAAGGTTCTTTAAACGTTGCTGACTTCATGGAAGAACAGCCGTTGAAGGCGCTTTCATCGATTCTGGTAATCGTCTGCGGGAATGTGAAAGAGGGAAGAGAGTAATTATCTCTGAATGCAGCGTTTCTGATTTTTTCCAATTTACAGGTTCCCTTAAACTCGAATTTCTCGAGTTTTTTGTTGCCACGAAAGGCTTCCGCGCCAATTTCCTTCAACTGTGAGTTATCCTCCACGGTAACGGTCTTCAGCCCTTGCCCGTCAAAACTATCATTTCCGTTCTGGCCATAAAAGGCTCCCCATTCAAGAAGTTTCACTGATGCCGGAATCGTAACATTACTCAAATGCGCCCAAATGAATGCTCTTTTCCCGATGGTTTCAAGTCCCGATGTGCCCGAGAAAGCCAATTCGGATAACGAAGAGGATTCGAAGGCCGATTTCTCTATGGTCTTGACCGATGGCGGAAGCGTTATTTTGGTCAGTTTCTTTGTACCTTCACAGGAAGACTGCTTGATGGTTGTCACCGTGCCTGGAACCGTATATTCGCCGGCTTTGGCCGTGGGATAGTAGATCAAATCCGTAACAGTCTTGTTGAACACAACTCCGTCTACACTCGAATAGGCTGTATTGGCAGAAGCAACATCAACGGTCTCGAGGTTACTGCAATTCACGAAAACACCGTCGGAAATCGACGTAACGCTGGCAGGAATGCTGGCAGACTTGATACCGGAGTTCTTGAATGCGTATGCGCCTATGTCTTTCACACCTTCACTAATGGTGATGTTCTTCAATTTCTTGGTATAAAGGAACGCACTTTGCGCGATGTGTTCCACTGTAGAAGGAACAATAAACGGATCCATCTCCTTACCTGAGGGATACATTGCGAGTGTTTTATCATCTGCGCTATATACTACACCATCCACACTCTTAAAGGTTGGATTGCCCGACTTAACATTGATAGCTGTTAAAGAAGCACAGTCCGTGAACGCGCTGTAACCGGCAAAGGGAGCCAATGTGTATGGGTCCAACTCGCTTACAGAGGTTGGAAGCGTTACCGTCTTTATATTCGGATTCTGAAAAAAGGCAAGCCCCATAATCTTTGTAACGCCATCGGGAACGGTGAAATCTTCATCGGTTTTTCCTTTAGGATAGCAGATCAGCTCCGTTTTAGTCTTGTTGTAAAGCACTCCATTCTCGGCAGTGAAGTTCGGATTAGCGGGATTAACCGTAATAGACTGCAGTTTGTCAACACCCATAAACGAACCGCGTTCTATGGTTGTCACCGAAGCCGGAATGTTCAACGTCGTAATTTGGGAGTGCTGAAACACATTGATACCGATAGTGGTGTATCCTTCCGGTATCGTTATGCCGGTAACATTCTTGAATACACCAAATATCAGTCCTTTCACCGTCCACTCTATATGGTTTTTATCTGTCACCGTGGATGGAAGCGTTACATCGCCGGAAGCAGTACAATTAGAAATATACACTTCATGTTTCGAAACATCTGAAATGTAATAAGTGTAGTCGTCGATGGTGAACTTGTCTCCATAGACGGCGGCATACGTGCTCGCCGGCAACAACGATGCCAGCAGCAACAATAATAAAAGTCTTGTTTGTTTCATTCTTTCTCTAGTTTAATTAAAATATTGTTTTATAAACTCTCTGTAACAAGCAAAATACATCCTCAAAACGGTCTTATTTCAAATGATAAACCTTCGCAAATAGACATAAACATTCGAGCAAAGGAAACTTCGAAAAGTCCTTTGCTTATAGGTGTTGCGCGACGAATCGCGCGCGCGTAGAATAATGTTAAAGTATGTAGATAGACCGACGGTGAGTCTATGGTGTGTGTGTGTGTGTTAGCAAAATATTTGAATTAACCAAATACAATGTGTTAAAAGAAGCAGAAGAATTAAAAATTCCCTGCAACGCACATACACCTTTATGATAATAAGACGGATGATGCTGTGTAGTATGACACGCTATCAAATACAATTCGTATAATATATAAGCTTCGATGCAAAGTTAATAAAAGTTTTTTAATAAACAAATTTTTCGCAATAGTTTCCAAAATATTTTTGTAAAATTAGCTGCTTATTTTTAACACTTGGTAGTTTCAACTACCAAATG
>NZ_KV817535.1:0-6523 GCF_001814685.1 Prevotella sp. HMSC077E09
TTCGCATTTGGTAGTTGAAACTACCATATGTTAATTCTTTTCAAGTATGTTTACAATTGCTTTCGCATAGCCGGCATATTCGAAACACAACCTTTCCTCGCTCAGAATACGCGAGTTTTGAGGCCTCTTCGTAAGGTGTTGACAGTCAACATGTTATCCAATTTGATGCTTTTTAAAGTGTTTGGCAACATTGAAAATACTCGCCTTCTGCGTCACTTCAGCTTGTCATCTGCGTCAAAATGCGTGGTGTTTTCAAGCACTTGGCAGGGTGAAATGATGCAGATAGCGAGCTAAAGTGACAGAGATTGCAAGACTTGAAGCTAAAAACGAGGGCATCGAAGCTAAGAAATGGTTGCGCTTGTCACAAAAAGTGGTCTTTCTTTTTCTATTTGGTGATCCGTAGAGATGTTAAAAACAGGGAAAGAAACTGAACAAAATCATTTCCTGTTTCCCTGTCTGTCACCTTACTTTTCCTGCCATATCCTGCTGATACCGTCATAGGTTGAAAAGCCGTCTTCTTGCTTTTTCAACTTCAATTCATAATGGACAGAGTCAATGACATGAGTTGAATTTCGGGAAAGGAAACGCACTGTTCCACGCTGGAGCATTTCATCTTCCGAGATAAAAGTGGTTTCTGCATCTACTTCCATGTCTTTGTTGAGTCTGTCAACTACCTTTTTCGGCAGTATCTTCTGCCAGTTCCTGCAGTCTGTCTGCTTGGCATAAGCAGGCGTACAGAAGGCATCTGCAATCATTTGCAGCAAGGTTTGGTCAACTGGTTTCTGTTGACATTCGTGTATCCATGACCTGAAAAACTCAGCAGCTTCGTCCGATTCGTCCATTGCTATGCTTATAAGTGTTCTCTTCATCCTGCCGTCTTGTCCGTAGAAGAGCGTGTAAATCCAGCATGCATCGCTTTCAGGAAAGCAGTTGGAAATACCGATATAGACTGTCGTTTGCGTGATGAGTTTTACATATGCAGGGTAGAGTTGCAGATAAGGTTGAGGCTTTCGATGCAGGTTTTTGGTGGTGAATTCCTGCTTGTCAACAAGTAGTTTGCCATCTTTATAAAGCGTGATGAGCACGATTTTGTCATAGAAGTCTTCATGCTTCACCTTATATGGTGCGTCAGCTGATTGCAGGATGACACGCCACCCCGCACAGGTGGTATCGGCATCGAGCGTGAGATTCTTGTAGGTTTTACTTGTTTTCTGCCCTTTGAACGATTGTTTCGGTGCGGATATCGTGCTTGGTTGTGCCAACACTCTGGTTTCTTTGCATGCTGATTGCAGCATGATGACAAGCCATGTAGAAAGCAATGAGGCGGTAAATGTGAGGAAATGTCTTGTGTTCATCATGCTTGTGATGTTGTTTCTGGGGCAAATATAGCAAATAATTCACGAAGTGAAAAGCATCCATGTGACTTTTTTTAACAATAGTATACCCATGCATTCGTGCTTTTTCTTTATCTTTGTAAGCGGAGATATATACCTATTATATATTTAAAAGACAAACAAATACGTTAAAAACAAAACCTACTAAGAATCTCTATGAACAAGTTTTCAGTATTGATTTTAATGGTGTTCTTCCCGTTGATTGCCTTGGCCGACGGTTGGAACGAAGCCGAGTATCGGGCGATTGAGCGTTCGATTGAGCAGCCAAAGATAGCGAAGCGCACTGTCGTTATCACGAAATTCGGAGCCAAGACAACGGCTTCTGCAGCACAAAATCAGCAGGCAATCCACCGCGCTATTGCTTATTTAGCGAAGCAGGGAGGCGGAAAGGTGATTGTTCCTGCTGGAAAGTGGCAGACAGGTGCCTTGCGTTTAGCATCGGGAATAGAGCTTGTTGTGAGTAAGGATGCCTTGCTTCAGTTTGTTTTCGATCGTTCACTTTATCCCTTGGTGAAGACATCTTGGGAGGGAATGATGTGCTGGAACTACAGTCCCTGCATTTATTCTTACGGCGCAGATGACGTGGTTGTGTCGGGAGAAGGCACGATTGACGGAGGCGGTTCGAATGAAACTTGGTGGCCAATGTGCGGGAAACAAGTCTTCGGTTATGTCAAAGGAGTGACCAAGGAGGCGCAGGTGTCGGGCTCACGCAGGCGACTTCAGCAGCTTGCAGAAGACGATGTGCCATGGGATGAGCGTCGTTTTGGCTTGGGACAAGGCCTCCGTCCGCAGCTCATTAACTTCGTAAAAGGAAACAGAGTGCGTGTTTCGGGGGTCACATTACTGCATTCTCCCTTCTGGGTTATTCATCCTTTGCTCTGTAAGAACGTAACCGTTGACAGTGTAAAGATTTGGAATGAAGGGCCCAATGGTGATGGTTGTGACCCTGAAGGATGTGAGAACGTATTGATTCAAAACACTCATTTCCACACGGGAGATGACTGTATAGCGATTAAAAGCGGTCGGAATAACGATGGACGGATGTGGAATAAGCCTTCGAGAAACATCATAATCCGCAATTGTGTGATGGAAGATGGACATGGAGGTATCGTCATTGGGAGTGAGATTTCAGGTGGATGTAAGAACGTATATGCCGAAGACTGCACCATGGATTCGCCGCATCTGGACCGTGTTCTGCGTATCAAGACGAACAATTGTCGCGGTGGTCGCATTGAAAATATCAACATGCGACGTGTTAAAGTGGGGCAATGTAAGGAAGCAGTCGTTAAGATTAACCTTGATTATGAACCCAAAGAGCCCTGTTATCGTGGCTTCGAACCAGAGGTAAGAGACGTGAATGTAGAGGATGTTACGTGCCGGAAGAGTGCTTACGGCGTACTGATTGTGGGGCGTGACAGTGTGGAAAATGTGTCGGATATACGCTTGAAAGACTGTGTTTTCAATGGTATTGGCAGAGAAAACGTAAGGATAACGGGCAAAACTCGTAACGTGAAGTTTGACAATGTCATGATGAACGGCTCATTGGTATTGGCATCCGAAGACCGTCCTTATAAGAGTATGGCGCAATGGATGACTTATTCGGAGATGAAACGTACACCGAAATCCTATCTGCTTGACTTCGCTTCGAAGCCTCGTTGGAACTATGCTGTGGGCATAGAACTCGAGGGATTGCTTGATACCTACCGTGTTCATGGAGACGATTCTATCTTGAATTATCTGCATACATATAGGCAAAAGATGATTGATGAGCGTGGAGATGTAGTGGGATATGACTATAATGCATTCAATCTTGATAATGTAAGACCTGCTAAGTTCATTCTTCGCATGCAACAGTATGGGGCAAGGAAAGGGGAGAAGATAGCTTTGAAAACCTTTATGAAGCAGCTTCTGAACCAGCCAAGAACAAGAGAAAGCGTGTTCTGGCATAAGGCGATATATGCCAATCAGGTGTGGCTTGACGGCATATTCATGGGCTTACCGTTCTATTGCGACTATGCTGTGAAGAACTGTTCTCCACGGAAAGCCCGCCGAATTCTTGATGATGCAGTCAATCAGATGATGCAGACTGACAGACGAACTTACGATGAGAAAACCGGTCTTTGGAAGCATGCGTGGGATGAAACTCATAGACAATTTTGGGCAAATCTACTCACTGGACAGAGTCGTCACACGTGGGCTCGTGCGCTCGGTTGGTATGTTATGGCGATGACCGAGTGCCTTGATGTCATGCCGGATGACTATCCCCGCAAGGCAGAAGTAGTGGCATTGTTGCAGAAAGTGATGAAAGCTGTCGTGCAATATCAGGATAAAAAGAGTGGAGTTTGGTATGATGTGTTGGACGTTGAGAGTCCGAAGAACTATTTGGAAAGCACAGCTTCGTGCATGTTTGCCTATGTTTTACTGAAAGGTTCGCGTATGGGCTGGCTTGATACTGACTTCAATGAGGCTGGAAAGCGAGCCTATGAAGGCATTCTGAAGCGTTTTATTCGTGTGAATAAAGACCGTACAATCTCGCTGACGGATTGCTGCAGTGTGAGTGGACTCGGTCCAGGCAAAGGACCGTTCGTGCCTGCAGGCAAGGAAAACTATAAGCGTGACGGCAGCTTCGACTATTATATGAGCGAACCAATCCGCGATAACGACGCCAAAGGTATTGGCCCGTTTATCTGGGCTTCGCTTGAAATGGAACGGTTGAATGCACAATGATGAAATGCTGTTCCCTGCATGTTATGAAAAGAAAAAAGAGGAGTTCAATTTTGAACTCCTCTTTTTTATCTTGTGACTCGCATGGGGCTCGAACCCATGACCCCAACATTAAAAGTGTTGTGCTCTACCAACTGAGCTAGCGAGTCAGTCAACTTCCTGTTCGAAAGCGAGTGCAAAGGTACTTATTTTAATTGAAACAGGGAAAGACTTATGGGGATTATATACTTTAATTTAATATATTTAACAAATCAAGGAGTATTATAAAGTGAGACGCTCGTCCTCGAAAGGTGTCGCATGTCAATAGTTCTTGGGCTTTTACCGAAGCCTTTTATTCTTTGATTTCGACCTCTAAATGGGGTTTGTTTTGCCCTTGTTCCTCTTTCGTTATATAGCGCTGCCAGTAAGCAATGAGCAGGGTTGTAAGTGGAAGTGCTATGATCAAGCCGATGAAACCGAGCAGTGCACCCCATATTGAGAGCGACAACAGCAGGATAGCAGGGTTGAGTCCCATTGCTTTTCCCATGATCTTGGGGGTCACAATGAAGTCGGTAATTGCCTGAACTACGATGAAAACAAGCAATGCCAAGCCAAAAACAATCCAGAAATTCTGCCCGGTATCCGCTGCTTTCAGCATCGCAAGAAAGGCTGTTGGAATGAGTGCAAAGGTGTGAAGATAGGGCACCAAATCAAGTATTCCGATGAGAATACCCAGACCGATAGCCATGGGGAAGCCAATGATTGTAAAGCCGATACAGAACATAATGCCCATACAGAGTGCCACAAGTCCTTGACCTCGCACGTAATTATTAAGCTCACGCTTCACATCTTGCAGGAGTTCTTGCCAGAAAGGACGGTTCTTTTTAGGGAAAATACGTATCCAGTTGGTCGTTAAGTACTCATAATCCAGCAGGATAAAGAACATATATAATAAGGTGATGGCAGAGGCGATAATGCTCAGGATGACACTGGCCGTCTGGCTTACAAACGAGAAAAGCTTAGGCATTGCGCTCTTGATGGTGTCGCCAAAGTCCTTACTTTTGAAGAAACGTTCTATGTGTTCTTGGTTTGCCTGTATCCATTCTGAGATGTAATTCGTCAGGTTGTTGGTGTGCGTAGTGTGGTGAACCCAGCGCATAAGAACGGTTTGAAGCTTGTCGAACTGCTCTATCATGGGGGGTACGATGAGGTAGAATACACCTCCGATGACAGCTATAACCAGCAGCATTGTAAGCAGAATGCTGATTGCGCGCACACGGATATGCAGCTTGTTTTCTATGAACTGTACTACCGGATAAAGCAAATAGGCCATAAACCATGCAATGAAGAACGGCAGAAGTACGTTGCTCAGATAGTTGACCAGCAACAAAATCGCAATGATTAACAGGCCGGTTCCTACCCAACGGATAAGCTGATCGAAGGTAATCTCTTTTCTCATAATTCCTATTTCTTTTCCTCTTTCAATGCTTTCTGATAGCAGGCACGGCACAACGGTTCATATTCTGCCTGCTCACCCAACATCACCCGATGCTCATCTGCCACCAAACGATGACTCACATAGGCCAATGCGCCGCACTTTACACATATGGCATGCACCTTGGTTACCTCGTCGGCAATGGCACAGAGGGCTGGAATTGGCCCGAAAGGAACCCCTTTGAAGTCCATGTCAAGCCCTGCAATGATGACGCGGATGCCACGGTTTGCCAGCTCATTGCACACATCAACGAGATTGTCATCAAGGAATTGAGCCTCGTCAATGCCTACAACGTCAATGTCGGATGCCAGCAACAGTATCGCGCCCGAAGCGTCTATCGGCGTTGAATGGATTGAGTTCTGGTCGTGACTCACGACATCTTCTTCCGAATAGCGCGTGTCGATTGCCGGCTTGAAGATTTCAACTTTCTGCTTGGCAAACTTAGCTCGCTTCATTCTTCGTATCAGTTCTTCGGTCTTTCCAGAGAACATTGAACCGCATATCACCTCGATTCTGCCCGGGCGATGTGCCTCAACAATTAGATTTTCTACCATGATGGCTACAAAGTTAAGAAAAAAAACGGGAATAGTTACTTGGAAAAGAAGGAAAAAGATGAAGCAAATTTTGTGTGCAGCTGCTTCTTTTTAAAAAGTTTCTCATTGTCTTTTAGTTTGCTGTAACCATTGATTTAGAAGGTCATCAGTGGCAAGTATGAGGTCATGCTCATTCTACATACAAGATGACAGGGATGATTTGACGCGGTTTTTCAGCATTTCAAAGTGAGATAATGATGTTGGATATCTGCATCATCTGATTTTAATATCTTCAGTGATATGTATATGTTTCAAGGTGTCATGCCTGTAAAACGGTTTGCTTTCTGTAAAGATTGTTATATGGTTTTTAACATTTGGTAGTTTCAACTACCAAATGC
>NZ_KV817536.1:0-416 GCF_001814685.1 Prevotella sp. HMSC077E09
TGAAAATGTAAAAAAAGAGTGCGTTAAAAAGGCACTTTGAAAATCTTCGAAATAGAAATGGGAAAGCCGTTTTCAGCGAGTTACAGAGGCTGAAAACGGCTTTTGTTTCATCATTTATGGCTTGTCATCTTGCAATCTGCGTCAAATTACACGCTCATCTGCATCATTTCAGCGTGCAAAATGAAGCAAAACACACGCTAAAATGACGCAGATTGCAACGCTTTTTGCCATGATTTTACGCTGTATCTTGCCTTGTTTTTCATAACATCCTCATAGTCAATGCGTTGCAAGTAGGCCCAAAACTCGCGTATTTCCGACCGCAATGCTTTTGCTTCTCAGCACGGGCTGTCTCGCAAAGGCTTTTGTAAAAGAATTTAATAGATACCCACCCCCGACCCCTCCCCAAGGGAGGGGAG
>NZ_KV817537.1:0-373 GCF_001814685.1 Prevotella sp. HMSC077E09
CCAAGGTGCTCTACGGCAAAGTATTTGCCGATAAGGGCTACATCAAGCAAGAGTTCTTTGAGAACCGCTTCAACCAAGGCATCCATCTCGTTCACGGGATCAAATCAAACATGAAAAACAAGCTTATGCCCTTGTGGGACAAGATGATGCTGCGCAAGCGATATATAATAGAATGCATCAACGAACTGCTCAAGAACAAGGCCAACCTTGTTCATTCACGCCATCGCTCCGTACATAACTTCCTCATGAATCTCTGTGCGGCATTGGCTGCATACTGTTTCTTCGAGAATAAGCCAGAGGCACTGCCCGTGCGCATTGAAAAGAGTAGGAAATTGGAACTTTTCTAAGCAAATCCTTATCCCGAACTGGCGTA
>NZ_KV817538.1:0-16050 GCF_001814685.1 Prevotella sp. HMSC077E09
TTCATCAGTCCGTACTGCCCGTACTTTCTGTTCATGGTGAACGTTTGCCATACCACAAGGCTGGCACCCACTACACCTATGACCAGACAGGTTACTTGGCTGACTCCATAGAGATAAAGAATGACCACGAGAATGAAGACTGCCAGCAACCCTCCTGCAAAGAGGAAGAGGTACTGCGCCTTTAAGCCCTTGAACTCTACCGTCCGGCCTACACCCTTGTTGATTTCAAATGCTGCCATCGCCTTACAGGAAGAAACTTCTCAGGATAGTGGCAGCTACAATCAAGAAGATACACGCACCGAACCAAGAGGCTGCGGTCTTGCTCGTATCGGGGTCACCACTTGAGTCGAGTAGGTCAGCCCCATTGCTGGGGCTTTCCCCTCTAAGAACCGTACGTGATACTTTCGCATCATACGGCTCAAGCAACACACGTAAATGATGTTGATATTCATTCAAGTGTCTCATTTTCTACCAATTTTAAGTTTAGACATTTTTGTTTTGCAAGATGTATGGACAAGTTTGTAATCCTTTTTGCCCCCGATGATACTTTCGGTTATACTCCAAGGTCTCCCCCTGTCTATACGTTCACCACAGAAAGGGCATGTTCTGTTCTGCCTTTTCCAAATCCTCACGAGGCTTTCTCTGCCCTTGAGCGTTTGCTTCATACGATAGGTCTCACGCCATTCGTAGTAGGATTTATCGGCAGGGTCATAGGGATTTGCGTAGTGTCTGACCTTGGCGAACTTTTCATGATGAATGTCAGGAAGACATGCTAATGTGATTTGACGCATCTTCGAGCGTTCCTCCATATCTGCCACAAAACGCCATTTCCGTCCGTTTACGGTCTTGAAATATTTATCCTTAATCCAACCCTTACTCTTGTTTGAATGTCTGCGTCTTGCCCATTGCCATAGTTTTCGATGAATTTCCCAATCCACCCGATGAAATGTCTCTGCGGACGTACCATATTTATAGTAGTTGCCCCAGCCCGTTATAATCGAGTTCAACATTTTGATGAGTGAATGCTGTTTGACTGTCTTGTTGCTTTCTATCACCTTGCGGATTTTGTCGCAGAAGCGTTTCTTGGCATCGCCTGACGGCTGTGTGAGCAGTGTGTTGTTGGGGAATTTGCGGATATTGAAACCGAGGAAGTCAAAACCCTCACTGATATGTGTGATTTTCGTCTTTTCTTCCGACAGTGTCAATCCACGCTCCGCCATGAAATTGCGCACGAGTGGCAGGATGACCGTTTCAATGGTCTCTCTGTCCTTTGCCGTTACGATGAAGTCGTCTGTATAGCGTACCAGATGTATTTTGGGAACGATTTTCTTGTAGTTCACCTGATATTTTCTGACACAATTTTCCAAAAGCGATTGTAAGCCGTCAAGAGCCATGTTTGCGAGGGTCGGCAAAATGATGCCTCCTTGTGGCGTACCCTCTTCCGTGGGGAAAAGTTCGCCATTGAATACGAACCCGCATTTGAGCCATTTTCGCAGTATCTCCTTGTCCGTTGGGATATTGTTGAGAAGCCACTCGTGGCTGATGTGGTCGAAGCAGCCTTTGATGTCTCCCTCGAGTATCCATTCTGGCACACACGTCCGAGAGAGCAGGATGAAGCATTACTCTATGGCATCATGAGTGCATCTGTGCTTGCGGAAACCGTATGAGTGGGTGTCACCCGTGGTCTCTGCAATCGGGTCGAGTGCCATGAGATAGAGAGCCAGCATAGCCCTGTCTTTCATTGTCGGTATGCCCAAGGGGCGTAGTTTGCCGTTTTTCTTCTCGATGTTCACCCTGCGTAGTGGTTGCGGTTGGTAACCACGGCGTTTGAGTGAACCGATGGCTTTGGCTTTCGCAAGCGGTGATGACCATACAGCCTTGTCAACGCCTGCGGTGTCTTTACCTTTGTTGGTAGTAACTCGCTTTACAGCCAATGCCTTGGCGTAGAACGAGTGGGTAAACGTCCATTGCAAGGCTTTCACCTTGTTATGTCTGCCTTCCCTCTGAGCCTTTACAATACGTGCTTGCAGCTTTTGAACATACATCTCCGCCCGTGTCCAGTCGATTTCCGACCAGAGTGTGTGGAGGTTTCTGTTTTCAGGCGCACACAATTCTTTCGTCTTGTTCATTTGCATTCCTTGCTTTAAAAGTTCTGTAAACTATTTTGTAAAGTGTTACCATACGGAAGTCTGCCCACTTTCGTGTCGGATGATGTCGCCCTTGCCACACGTGACCGAGGCTCAATCCGTATCCGTTCCATTACAGAACGGCATTCGCTTTTTCCGCTTTCCTATACCCGCACCCCATGTAGGCTCACCTTACGGTTTGCTTACCCATTAAGATGGGAGAGATACGGGCTTACCGTGTTTTACATAAGTGACAAATAAGCGGGTTAGGTCCTGTCTATTCCACCGGCAGTGCTTCATGTCCGTGTGTCCCCAAAATTCAAGGGAACAGCCGACTGCTTACCTTTTTGGTTCGAGCCTGTCAATACCTTTGGCTCGCTATACTTTACGATGTTTATCGGACAGTTCACTTTCGTTGACCATACCGCTAAGCCAAGCTCCTCGTGCTGAATGGTATTATCAGCCGTTGACTTCCCCTCGCGGTTCAGTCTCCTCCTTTCGGAAAGGCTACCTTGTCGGGACAGCTTCATACAAAGGAATTACTCCCCATGCACGTGTCCGTAGGCTACTCCAGACGGGACTGGAGGTGTAATCAGGATGTTACACAATCACTTACGCAACTTCACGTCGCACGAACTTGTTGTACACTTTAATGCCTCCAATCAGACCTACTACGGCACCGATGGCATAGATAAGCTTTGTGCCTGGATCAAAATAGCTTGTTACCATCTTTGTGGCTTCATTGATACCTGCCATGCCGTTGCCCTGGGCAAAGGCGGAATAGGAGGAAAGCAGCAGAACGGCTGCGAAAAGAAAATGTTTCTTGGTCATAAATCATTCTTGTTTTGTGCCGAGAGGATTGGATAGGTCCTCCCAACGGGTGAATACTGTTGTTACTTTCGGATTTCGGTGGTGGCTCTCTTGGGGTCAGCCGTACTCTTTTTCTTTCATCGTCTTTGACTTTTTAATGGGTTTGTTACTCTTTGTCCCTGCCGTCAGAGGGAACATAAAGCTCTTCAAAACGGTTGCGGACAATATCGTCTATCGTGGAAGAACGAACTTTGTCGCTTCGGAGTGTTTCCATCAGACGAGTGCCTTCCAATTCGGTCAATGTCTCACCGGATCTTTGTCGCTCCGCTATGGAAGAGGCATTTCGGTGTATGACCGACAAGGCTTCCAGCACCCGTTCGAAATCAATTCCCGTGGCATATTCGCTTTTTCCCGATACGGGAAGTTCTTCATCTTCCTCTTCTTCAAAGGATGGAGCATCCGAAGACTCATACACTAAAGGAATCTCGTCTATGTCGGGCAGATCATCCGGCTCTTCCGATGGCTCTTGTTCGTTTTCGAGGGCAAATGTAGAATCCTTTTTTGCTTCCGCCTCGCCTTTTGGATAACTGCGCACTTGTGGCGTCGAGTGGCTTATCTTAAAGCGACTCTTACCGATGATTTCGGCTTCATGGACCGTTTGACAAGGCTCTTTTGGGGGTGTTCCCTTCTTTCTTCTTTTCCCCTCATACAAGAGAAAAAGAAGCAACCACAAAAGGTAGAGCAAGAGAAGGACAAGGACTATTCGGTACATAGGCGTTGCAGGATTTCGTGAAGTTCATCGCCTAACTCAATACAGAGCCTGCTCAACTTCCCTCCGTGGAGTGGGAAGAGGGTGCATACCCCTCTTCTGCGTTCGGAAAGCAGCGGACGATACAAACGGGAGTGGCTCAATGAGGTCTGCATCAAGAGGGCTCCCATTTCATCGGCAAGGGTGCGACAGCGTTCGTCGGCATCCTCACGTTCCCAAGCCTCTATCATATTGCGAAGCAGGTAAAGTTCTCTGATATTGCCCTTGCCCATCGTCAGTATCTGCTCTCCCAAAATGTCTATGAAATGGCGGACGGCTTCCATATCCATCGGACTGCTCGTAACGGGAAAGACGACGGCATCCATTGCTGAAAGCAGTTCCACCGTCCCTTCGGTACGCATCAATGGAGGGAGGTCGAAAAGAATGCATAGAGGATGGCTGTCCACACAGTGTTGCTCCACTCGCCTCAGGGCTTCCCGCACCGGAGTGCAGATAATCGGATAAGGGGCATAGGCTGTCCGATGTTTCAGGCGCATCAGCCTTTGATGATTCAGGTCTTCCGACTCTTGATGTCGCAGACGGGCGATGGTATAGACGGGATGGTTGCAATCCACGACAGCGACATTGCATCCTCTGTGGTAATACAGAATGCTTGCGGAAAGTACCGTAAGCGAGGTTTTGCCGACACCTCCCTTGGGGGAAGCGATGGCAAGATAGATGGGCTTACTCATATTTTCTCTTTGCTTTGAACGGGTGAATACTATGTCTTGATAAATCGTTTGTAATCGAAGTTGCCTGACTGAACCTCTTTCGGAGCTTCTTCGGCAACGCGCTCCAGCAGTTCGCGGACACGTTCCCCGGCCGCTTTCTTAATCGCTTGGAACATCGGGGAGTCGTGTATCTTATAGATGGTTTCGGCAGCTTTCGCTGCTTCCTCTATCGGGGTATTCTTACAGGAGAGGACATTGCCCATTTGTTGCAGTTCTTCCACGGTGATGCTTTCCGAAAGAGAGTGGCTTTCACCTTGGACTTCCTCCAATACATAATCCTCTTCCTCTTCGGGGATGAAAGGAGAGCTCTCTTCCGATATTCCCGTTTCAGGCATCTGTTCTTGTTGCTCTTCTTCAATGGGCAACTCGGCTAAAAGGATATTCTCCTCTTGGGAGGATTCCTTTTTGGGGATGCGGATGGTAACGACGAATTTCCCCTTGCCCCGTTCCCGGAAAAAGAGCCGCAAGTCACGATAGAGTCTCACGGCACTCCGATAGCGTCCGTACAGGAAGCGGGTGACCTGCACGCTGCCGAGATAGGCTAAGCCGACCGACAGCAGAATGACAATCACCTGCTTCATCGCTCGAAACGTTTACGGAACTGTTGCTCAAACAAGGCGTCTATCTCATCACGGTGACTCTCTAAGTGATGCCGGAGAATATGTTCTACGAATGCCCCAATCGTCAGTTTGCCTGCGGCTGCCACATAGACGATTTCGGAAATCTCTTCCTGTGTCTTTTTGGAAATGAACACGCCCTTTCGGTCTCCGATGTTAAGGGGTTGCAGAAAGGTGGTTTCGTAATCGCTCTTCTCTTCCTGAAGGAGACCTGTAGAGTGTCCCTCAGAATGTTCGATGAGCGTGGTGGAGTTACGGATGGTTACTTTTGAAGAGACGCTTTTTCGTTCTCTGCAGGACTCTTTGCCTGCCATTGGTCGGTTTGTTTTCTGTTTCATATCACAATAATTTCTTGAAGTTCTTTTCACTTAATCGGTTGATTTCTTCCTTGTAGTCCTCCAAATGTTTGAGAAGGATGTTTTCCACGTACATGCCCAATGTCATCTCCCTCTTTCGGATGAAGAGGACGATTTCCGACAGTTTGTCCTGCAACTCTTTGGAGATGTAGATTGCCTTGCGGTCATACAGGTCATTGCGGTGCATGAAGAGTGAGATGTAATCTCCTTTGGCGGGATTCTTGCGACGTGTTCGGATGGGTAGTTGTGGTTCTTCCAAAGCCTCTTTCTGTGTTTCCGAAACAGACTCATCCACCTCTTCAATGCCGGGAGAGGGGATCATCTCGCTCTCTTTCTTTTTCATCGGGATACCCTGTGAAATCAGTTCCCGGATAGCGACGGGATCTATCGCCCCTTTATTCTTTCCTACCATATGCTTCAGGTTTTACGATGGACAGGATTTCCTCCACAAGCTCTTTCAGACGACTGCCTCTAAGCAGCGTGCGGGAGGCGGGAAAGATGGTCGAACGGAAGAGGGTCGTACCCTCATCCATCACTTCCTTTTTGTAGCGGGTCGTATTGGGGACTGCCGTCTTCAAGACCGGAAGTCCCAACTCGGCAATGACTTTTTCATACATCGCATAAAGAGGTGTTTTCTCTCTTCCGTCCACCATATTCCAAAAGAGGTAAATCCCTTTGTTGGCGGTGTCTGTATTGTCGGTTATCGCCTCCTTGATGATGGCAGAAAAGCTCAGCGTGCTTTCCAAGGAAATACGGTCGGCGGAGATGGGGGTGAAAATGTAATCCATACCGGAGAGGGTGGTCAGCACACCGTCATTGTTGATGGTTCCGGGCAGGTCAAAAAAGACGAAATCCGTATCCGGCTCATGCGTTTCCAGATACTCCCTAACCGTATCCACGGCTGCCTCTGCCGTGGCACAAAGTATGGTGTACGTGGGCTTTTGCAACTCGGAGAATTGGGTGGCTGCCAATTCTTGCAGCGCGGGGTTGCGATCCACGCCCTGTGCGTCACGCTGACGCATGGCATTGATGCTGAATTGCGGATAGTCGCAATCCACCACAATAAGGTTATACCCGCAGGCATAGTGCAGGTAACTTGCCGTCAAGACCGTAAAGGTCGTTTTGCCGACACCGCCCTTCTGGGTGGAGAAGGCAATGAAAACAGGTTTCTTTTTCATTTCATTTTCTGTTTAATGGTTCTACATATATGTGTGGAAAGGCGCATGCACGCCTTGGCTTGTTTCCTTGAAAAGGCGGATGTGGAAATAAGTCCGTGAGGGAATAAATCCTCGGACAGGCATATGGTAAGGTATTCCAATAAGGGAACATAGACCCGCCTTTCGGGATATGTCCCTCCCTGTATAAGGGTGGAGCTATATGACGGGAGGCATACTTGCACACGTCCACCCATCCATATGTCCACACTTGTACCCTTGCGCAAGGGTGTGAGGGGTGACGGGTGCAATAACTTGTACACATTCTCATTCCTATTTCCATTTCCGTAATTGTCTGTTCAAATGGCTGCGGACAGGTTTTCAGACTTGGGCAGGCAGGTATGTCCACCAACCTGCAAACACCTGTTTGACGGGGCAAATATAGAAGCCTTTATCCCCTTGTTTCTGCCCTTTTTGCTAACTGCGTACTTGTGGCTTCGATTTGCGTATTTGTTGCTCCGTAAGAGGTAAGTGATTTAGGCACAACGCTTAGTAACTTTGCACCCAAGCGGTAAGCCGAAGTCTTCGAGGCATAAAGCGTTCTTTTTTGAGGGACTCGACTTCCGTCCTTCACGGACGGATTTATTTGCGCCGGAGCAAATAGCAAGGTATGTTTTATGCAGCACGACTCCGTTTTTGCAGCATAAAACCCTTGCTCTTGCAGAGGGCTGAAAAAACTCCGAAGTCGTTTTTTCTTGGAAGAGAGAATGCGATGCCTCAAATGCCGGTGATGTCGTGAAACACTAAAATCCAAAGTAAGAAATGAAAATGAAGAAGATGCGGAGCATAAGCTCCAAAGTGAAGACCGAAAAACGGGTTTCAGTCAATTTTACGGCGATGGAATTTGCCGAATTCCTCTCCATGAAAGAAACGGCTGGTGTACAAAGTCAGTCGGCTTTCATCAAAGCAAGAATCTTTAATGAGACATTCCGAGTGATAAAAGTCGATCGCTCGTTGCTCGATTATTATCAGAAACTGACGACTTTGTACGGACAATTTCGCAGTGTCGGAGTGAATTATAATCAAACTGTAGTCGCTTTGAAAAGCAATTTTACGGAGAAGAAAGCCTTTGCGATGCTCGCCAAGTTGGAGAAAATGACACTCGAATTGGCGGTCATCGGAGGGGAAATTGTGCAATTAACCCGAGAATTTCAAGAAAAATGGTCGCAAAAATAAGTTACGGAAGCTCACTATATGGGGCATTGGCGTACAATGGAGAGAAGGTAAACGAAGGTGTAGCAAAGATCTTGGAGACGAATAAGGTGTTCTGTCCTGCCGATGGTGGGCATGATATTACTGCTTGCATGCAAGACTTTATGGCATATATGCCAAGCCAAATTCGCACGAAAAAGCCCGTTATTCATATCTCCTTGAACCCGCATCCCGATGACAGACTCTCCGATGAACAGTTCTCCGCCATTGCATTGGAGTATATCGAGAGGATGGGCTATGGCAATCAGCCTTTCGTGGTCTATAAGCATGAGGATATAGACCGGCATCACCTGCACATCGTGACCTTGGCAGTGGATGAGACGGGACGGAAGATTAACGATGGCAATAACTTCTACAAGAGTAAGCATATCACACGGGAGATGGAGCAAAGGTATGGATTGCATCCTGCCGACAAGAAGCAATTCAAGGAAGCGTTTCGCTTGCAGAAAGTCTGTCTCGAAGAAGGAAACCTTAAAAAGCAACTGGCTTCAGTCACCAAACCGGCGGTCAAATTTTATCACTGTCCGAGCTTTAAGGAATACCGCGCCTTGCTTTCCACCTATAATATATGTGTGGAAGAGGTCAAGGGGGAAATGTATGGAAAGCCCTATAACGGATTGGTCTATTTTGCTACCGATGATAAAGGTAAGAAGGTGGTTAATCCTTTCAAGTCCTCCCTTTTCGGGAAGGCTGTCGGATATGAAGCCTTGCAAAAAAGCTTCAAGACTTCAAAGGAGAAACTGAAAGAAAAGCATCTTGCCCCCAAGACCAAAGAAGTCGTAGCCGGAGCATTGAGACGTTCTGCTACCAAAGAGGATTTTCGAACGAATCTCCATCACAAGGGTATTGATGTACTCTTCCGTGAGAACGAACAGGGACGGCTCTATGGTATCACCTTCATAGACCAGAACAACGGCTGTGTGGTCAATGGCTCACGATTGGGCAAGGAACTTTCGGCAAACGCCGTTGCCGAGTGGTTCGACCGTCCGCATCCCGAACTGTCTGCTCCTATACAGCAGAGTGAGAAAGGCAGTATTCCCCAAACTCAGACTTCGGACGGAGATTCCGTCTTGGGCGGTTTACTTGACCTGTCCTTGGAGACACACGGAACGGATTGGGAGGAAGAACAGTTCCGCAGACGGATGCAGCGCAAGAAAAGAAAACAACGTAAACTCTAAAAACAGAAAGATTATGTCACAACAAGAAGACGATTTGAGAGCACTGGCGAAAATCATGGATTTTCTGCGTGCCGTAAGTATCATACTGGTGGTTGCCCATCTCTATTGGTATTGCTATGAAGCCATCAAACTATGGGGGCTGAACATCGGTGTGGTGGACAGGATACTGATGAATTTCCACCGCACGGCGGGGCTGTTCGGAAATATGCTTTACACCAAGCTCTTTGCGCTGGTACTGATGGGGCTTTCCTGTTTGGGTACAAAGGGCGTGAAAGAGGAGCATATCACTTGGTCGAAGATATGGGCATTCATGGGCGCCGGCTTTGTCTTTTTCTTCCTCAATTGGTGGATACTTGCCTTGCCACTGCCCATAGAGGCGAATACGGCTCTCTATACTTTTACGATAACCGTAGGCTATGTTTGTCTGCTGATGGCGGGACTCTATATGAGCCGACTCTTGAAGAACAACCTGATGGAGGATGTCTTCAATCAAGAGAATGAATCCTTTATGCAGGAGACAAGACTTTTGGAAAACGAGTACTCGGTCAATCTGCCGACCCGATTCTATTACCGCAAGACATGGAACAGGGGCTGGATAAACGTGGTCAATCCTTTCCGTGCGGTCTCCGTCTTGGGAACGCCGGGCAGTGGTAAGTCCTATGCCATCATCAATAATTTTATCAAGCAGCAAATCGAAAAAGGTTTTGCCATCTACTGCTACGACTTCAAGTATCCCGACCTCTCCACGATTGTTTACAACCATCTGCTGCATCACTCGAAAGGATATAAGGTCAAACCGAAGTTTTACGTGATCAACTTCGACGACCCTCGTCGGTCGCACCGCTGCAATCCGATACACCCCGATTTCATGAGCGACATTTCAGATGCCTACGAGTCGGCGTACACCATCATGCTCAACCTTAACAAGACGTGGGTACAGAAGCAGGGTGATTTCTTCGTGGAATCGCCCATCGTACTCTTTGCCGCCATTATTTGGTATCTTCGCATCTTTGAGGGAGGTAAGTATTGTACTTTTCCGCACGCCATTGAGTTTCTCTGCCGCAAATACGAGGATATATTTCCCATTCTTACCTCTTATCCCGAATTGGAGAATTACCTTTCTCCTTTTATGGACGCTTGGCTCGGAGGGGCGGCTGACCAGTTGCAAGGGCAGATAGCCTCCGCCAAGATACCCTTGTCAAGGATGATCAGTCCGCAGCTCTATTGGATTATGACAGGAGATGATTTCACACTCGATATCAATAATCCCAAGGAGCCTAAAATCCTATGCGTAGGAAACAATCCTGACAGACAGAATATCTACGGAGCGGCATTGGGATTGTATAATTCGCGTATCGTCAAGCTCATCAATAAGAAAGGGATGCTGAAAAGTTCCGTGCTCATCGACGAGCTACCCACCATCTATTTCAAGGGGTTGGACAACTTGATTGCCACCGCACGAAGCAACAAGGTGGCGGTATGCTTGGGCTTTCAGGACTTTTCGCAACTGAAGCGCGATTATGGAGACAAGGAAGCTGCTGTAGTGATGAATACTGTCGGAAACATTTTCTCCGGACAGGTGGTCGGCGAGACGGCAAAGACTTTGTCGGAGCGTTTCGGAAAGGTGCTTCAAAAGCGACAGAGTATGAGTATCACCCGCAGCGACAAAACGACCTCCATATCCACGCAGATGGACAGCCTTATCCCACAGAGTAAGATTTCCACGCTCACACAGGGAATGTTCGTAGGAGCAGTCGCCGATAATTTCTCCGAACGCATCGAGCAGAAAATATTCCACTGTGAGATTGTGGTGGACAATGCGAGGGTGGCAAGGGAAACGGCATCCTATCGTCTGATACCTGTTCTGACGGACTTCACAAATGAAGATGGCGAAGATATGATGGAACAGGAGATTAAGGCGAACTATGACCGAGTGAAGACTGAGGTGCGGGACATCGTGGAACGGGAGTTGCAACGAATTTCCGATGACCCAGAACTTTCCAAACTGCTCAATACCAAGAAATAATGGCTGTTTTTCTTGGCTCTAAGACGGGATTTTTGTATTTTTGAAAACGCTAAATAATTACACTATAAACTGTTTTAATCATACCCAAGAACCGGCGGTAGCCCAATGTTCCGATTGCGGGAAAGGACTGTGTTCCGAATGTGCGGAAAGGTATCAGCCGATACTCTGTACACCTTGTTTTCAGAAAAGAAAACGTAGTGAGATTTGGCGAAGCATCTTCAGCCTGTTATTTCTCATCACCTTGTTTGTCATAGGTTTCAGATGGAATTTCTTAGCGACCAAAGGTTTTGAGGATATGAGAGGTATGTCCGGATATGTGCTGATGGCGATATGGTCGGGCTACCTCTTCGTGGAAAAGTTCATTCCCTATAAAATGATTGCCGGAACAAACGGGCAGTGGGTATTTTACTATATCTTCAAACTCCTCCTCTTTGTTATCATCGGAGTTTTTACCGCTCCTTTCACCTGTCTGTGGGCTGTGTGTCGGGTAATAAGGGCATTTCGGTAAGAGGTGGTAATTTCTCCAACTGAGGGCTGGAGAAATTACAATCTATATTTTGAGAGATTAGAAGAACTTCTGCAACCGATAGTTGCAGAAAATAAATGAAGGGAGATATTCCTGGTTTGGAGTATCTCCCTTTGTTTCATTTACCGTTTCTTGAATTTTCCGCCTTTCAGGTCGCTTTCCACCATCCGCTTGTTGAGTTTCTCCCGGAGTTCGTCAAGGAAATAGGTGCGGCTGTCGTCCTTACGGCGCTTCATGTTCATATAGACGTTGTAGCAGTTCTTGATTTCCACGCCGAAGATGTCGGAAAAAGCGTCTGCCAGTTCCTCCACACCGATTTCTCCGTTGTCGATACAGTCGCAGGTGTCGAGAGCATAGAGCAGTTCCACCAAATCCACGACCTTTCCCGTCCAG
Source organism: Prevotella sp. HMSC077E09 (assembly GCF_001814685.1). NCBI lineage: Bacteria > Pseudomonadati > Bacteroidota > Bacteroidia > Bacteroidales > Prevotellaceae > Prevotella > Prevotella sp. HMSC077E09. The sequence goes on from NZ_KV817538.1 coordinate 11,998, forward strand.
CGGAACTTCTTGGCAGGAGAGGCAAGGACGGTGTTCGCTGTCGGCAGCAGCCCTTTGATACGCATGTCGAGGAGTTCCAGCTCGATGGCGACGATGTCCGAAAGTTCTTTCAGTTTTTTTCTGCCATGCTGCCTTTCCGACAAGTTCTGTTCAGGGCAAGTAGATGGCAGGCGGTGTAACGCAATGTGCGGTACGTTGCTGTCAGGGAGATCTCCGTTTTGCTCATGGCAAGGATTTCCGTGCGGAAGTCCTCGGCGGCGCGACATACCTCGTCGGGGGATTGTGCGGAGAGGATTATCTCCAATTTGGGTGATTGCGTCAGTCGTTCCATAATATTGTGAGTTAATATTCTATCATTGCTGTTTTCTGTTAATTGATTTATCGTTTTTGTTCTGCAATCGTGCCTTTTGCACCCCACCCGTGGGGTATCTCGGCAGGTCACTCGTGGGGTATCGTCGCACCCTACGAGTGAGGTACCGAAGGCGTTGCTTTGTTTGTTGCGTTTCCGCCCCCTCGATGGCTGATGTTATTTCGGCTTCGTCACTGTTTTACATATACCGTCTGCATGCCCACGCCCTTATAACGCATTGCTCCATATTTGCCACCGCCTTGATAGTCCTGGCAGAAGCTGTAGTCGTGGGCTTCGAGCTTGCCCTTCTTGTTGCGGTAAACCACCCATGCCCGCACAGCGCGATCGGTAGGTACAGTGCCGTTGTAGTGAACCTTCCACGCTTCGTTGATAACCACCACGCGGAGCGTGCCCGGCACCTTCTGCTTGGCTATGCTCAGCACCTGTGCGTTCAGCTGCCTGTCCATCGCTCCTGCCTTCAGGACCATTGTGGGAGGTTCGGGCGTCACCACTGCCGCATTGACTATCTCTGCGTATTCGGGCGTATTGTTGTAGCGGGTGTAAGCCATCAGCTGACTGTTGAACTTGCTCTTGTTGCGTTCGTAGTCCTTGTGCTTGGTCAGTATGTGCTTGTACATCTCGTTGCCGGCAAGCATATACAGCACCTTCAGATGCGGCTCTTTCGAGGTTTCAACCATTTCATAGAAATCGTTCACGGTTGCAGCAATGAGGTTAATGTCTACTGCCACACACGCCACATCGCGCATCAGCACCTCGCGGTCGTAGGGCGACACCCCGGCGGCATAGGGAAACATCAAGCCTGCCTTCGCGTCGGCAACGCCCGTATTGCCCTTCACGGCATACTCTTTCACCGCCGTTACGCGGGTGCTTTCGTAGGCAAGCAGCATGCCCAGTGCCCATACCGAGTTCTTGCAATTGGGGTCGGCAAAGAAGCGTGCCGCCATGGGATAGCGAAACAGCTCGTCTACCTGCATGGCCAGTTTCTGTCCGTCGGCCGAAACGAGTTCTGGGTTCTTCGTTGCATTGTAGCCCACGATGCCCAGTTTCTCATAGCCCTCATAGCCCATCGGGGCAGTGAGAAACATCTTGATCATGTCGAGATAGTAGGCCAGCGGATAAATAAGCCGGTCTTTGCCAAGGGCATAGAAGGTGGGATACTTGTAGTAGGGCTGCAATGGAAAGAGCTTCGGGTCGAGATGCTCGTAGGCGGCATACATCTGCTTGTACGACTTCGAGAAGCCGCTCGGCACGCTCTCGTCGCTGGCAAACGGCTCATTGGCCACTGCCTCTTTCGAAGGCTTGAAGTTCTGCTTGTAAAGGTTGATGAGCTTGTTGTATGCGCCGCTCTTGCTCAGGTTGCTGCCGTTGACGAAGAAATACGTATCTATCGACTCATCCGTGTTGCCTGCTGCTTTGTTCGCAGTCTTGTTCTCGGTCTTGTCCGCAGCCTTGTTCGCAGTTTCGTTCGCAGGCTTATTCTTGTCTTTTCCTACAGTATTGTCAACGGCGTTAGCAGCCTTGTTCACTACCTTTTCTTTGGCTTCCTCAACCTTTTCCTTCGCTTTCTCTTTCACTGCGTCTTTGGCTTTCTTCAGAATGCCGCCAAACTGCGCCTGGGCAGGTGTGGCAAAGGTAAGGGCCAGCACCATGGCGGTCGATAATACGGTGATTCGATTTATTTTTACCATGTAATAAAGTGCCCCCCTGCTGAATCTCTTTTCAGAGCAACGCCGTGTCAAGGGCCTGGGCGTTGGGTTGAATTGTTTTTGAATGTTGCCCTGTGCCTCTCTCCGTTCCCCGGCTTCCTACGGTACGAACCGGAGGGGAGAGGGGGGATTAAGACTGAAATTCCTTCATCGTGCCGCTGTAGCTGGCGGTGAAGGTGTGCTCCTTACCGTCTTCGCCTTTTACGCGTCCGTTCACGAGCTTGATATTGATGGTTCCGATGGGCGAGCCGCTGACGGTGAGCGTGCCGGTAGTAAACACGGGGAGTTCGGTTTCTGTGAGCTTGCCGGATGCATAGAAGGGATATTTACCTTCCGACGTCACGTAAGATACCTCCCAAGACCATGAGTAGTTCTGTTTTTGGGTGAGTTTGACGGGCGTACCGGTGATGTGGAGCGACTGGTTTACCGCAAGGATGATATATTCCGAACCGTCGGCATTGAGATTGAGGTAGAGGTAGTAGTTGCCACCACCCTCATTTCTGTATTCGGCAGAGAGCACGGGCTTTTCCACGCCGTCGAAGGTAACGGTGTTGGCCTTGAGCTCGGGTTCCGGGTCGGGCTTCGGGTCGTCATTGTCACTCGAGCAGGCGCTGAACGCCATGCTCATCATCATCACTGTTGCTGCAAGGGCAAGCGCCTTGCTTGCCGCGTTCGCAAAGAATTGTTTTGTTTTCATTGTTGTTGAATGTTTTGAGTTGTCAGTTGTTTTTATCTTGCCTTCCCTTCGCTGACGGTTCGAAAGGCTTATATTCCTCTCCCGCCGCTTTCGGGGGCGGGAGGGGAGGTTTTTGAGTGAATGGCATTGCTCTTGCTTATGGAATCCACCCTTCGAGCGATACCTATTTATACAATTCTGCGATTGAATTTCCCAACCTGCCAAGTGTTTTTTTATGTCCAATAGTATCAGGTTGTCATCAGTCAGTCGTTGACTCCATGATACCTTGGAACATCAAAGATATTAATCAGCGTTTAAGATAAATCACAGCCTTTGCATTATTCTTAGTGGTTATCTTAACCTTATTTATTACATCATAACCAATGTGGTCATAAGAATAATGCTTAACACCTATTGAGAAATGGAAATCAACTCCAAAGCCTCCCTCTACACCAGTATCTAAATCGATGTCAATTTCCTTTAAATCATCGGGATGCCCTACACCATGAACAGTCTCTCTAAAAATAGTTTTCTTCGCGCACACCTTTCCGTTTGTCTCATAAAGCACATAATGCAATAGGAACCTGCTACTGTCGTCCAGCAGATTCTGCACGTGAGTCCTTTCGGAAGTGATTATAGCCTTTCCAATTCTTCCTTCATTCGTCTTGAAGAAGAATATACCCTCATGGAGTTCGAAGCCCTTTGTATTCATCCTGTCAATAGATTCTACAAGGTTAGCAAACGAAACGTTATTGAAGTCTATATCATCACCATACTCATCATCCTCATTACCTGTTCCACCACCAGAACCGCCTGAGCCACCAGAACTGCCTGAGCCAATCTTTTCCTTCAGTTCTTCGAGCTTCTTGACAATATCTTTGAGTGCACTGGCTGCGGCTGCATCTCCTTTTTGAACTTGTTCAATAAGTTTATTGATAGCTGTAGCGGTATTATTAATTTCTGTCTTAACACCTTCTTGTGTCTGCCCAAGAGTTTCAACTTGCGCCTTCATGGCATTGAGGGCGGCAACCACGGCGTCGAACTTGTCGTTGTAGTTCGGCATCGCCTTGATGGCGGCTTCGATGGCAGCGATCTTGTCGCCGTAGTCTGGCAGGTTCTCGATGGCCGTCTGGATGGCAGCGAGTTGCGAGCTGTAGTCGGGCAACGCCTTGATGGCTGCTTCGATAAGACCGAGCTTTGCTTCGAGCGAGAGGGTCTGTGCCTTGATGGTCGCCTCGATGAGGGCGAGCTTGCTCTGGAGCGTGGTGTTCACATTGTTGATGGCCTCGGCGATGGCTGCT
>NZ_KV817539.1:0-13858 GCF_001814685.1 Prevotella sp. HMSC077E09
CTGTCGCATTTACTAATTTAAACTGCATATAATCCGCTTACAAGCACAATACATGCTTACTTCTTTTGAACGGGCGAAACATTCCTATTTCCTCTCCCTCAAGAATGCTGGGAAATAGCACCTTTAATCTTTCTTGATGAGCATATATCCGATATCACTGATGCCGGGAAGTATCTCACGTTTCATGTTATGTCGAACGCTGACAATGATGCTGTCGCCTTTCATCACGGTGATATCCTTTAGATTAAAGTTGTATTGGTAATAGCTTATGCCACCTATTCCCTTACTGTTGCCACTCTGATCAATGAGTTTGCAGTTAATGGTGTCGCTCTCAACAGCATGCGAAGGCAGCGTAAGCTTGTCGATAATCAGCGTCAATCCCGTGAAAGGATAATAGCCGTTGATGCGCAATCCGAGGTTAGCAGTATAGCAACCTGCATCTTTGAAACGTACAATATCATCAAATTTGAGTGTATCATTGCGTTCCCAACCGACAACAGGTGTGTGTTGATACCGGTCGTAGACTCTGTTTTCAGTGCACGAACTCAGTATCAACGCAGTCATGACAGCTATGAAAACACTTTTAATCTTCATGCCTTTTCTTCCGTATTTGGCTTCTGTTGTGGAGCTGTCTGGCGGGATTGACGCTCACTTTCAGCACGACGTTCGCCATCTTGCCGGCGCTGTTCGTCTCTGCCTCCGCGGTTATTGCGTCGGTTCCCGTTGTTATTGCGGGGCTGTTGGCCGTTGCGTGGTTCCCCATTGCCATTGGATTGGCGTGGCTGACGCTGGTTTTCGATGCCCTCTGCAGCAGTTCTTTGCGATCCATTTTCTTTGTTGTCGCGTGAAGGCATACGTTTTTTCTTCTTGCGTTTAGCCTTGTCAAAGCGGTTGATATCATCTTCAAGAAGGTCTTTCGGCTTATTGGGAGCCTTGCTCTTATTATCTTCAAGCAGAGAAAGAGGCTTCTCTCCACGACGGTTCATCATGATGATTTCGTATGCACGCTGGGCTGAAATGACCTCTAAGTTGGCAGCAAGATGCTTGTCGGTTGAATAGGTAATGAGACCTGCAAGGATATCCGTTTTGAACAGATAATAGTCACTATCCTGTGTCTGTAGCACGACATCACGGGCCGGCATGCATTTACCGGCCTCAACATAGTCGTCGACTTCATAGTTCAGACAACATTTAAGTTTGGCACACATCCCGGCAAGTTTCTGCGGATTGAGCGATATATCCTGAAATCGAGCAGCATTAGTGCTGACGCTTACAAAGTTCTTCATCCACGTAGCACAGCAGAGTTCACGTCCGCAAGGGCCTGTTCCACCTATGCGTCCGGCCTCTTGTCGCGCACCTATCTGCTTCATTTCGATGCGGATATGGAAAGCACTTGCAAGGTCTTTGATAAGTTGTCGGAAGTCAACTCGCTCGTCAGCGATGTAGTAGAAGATAGCTTTATTGCCGTCACCTTGGTACTCCACATCGCCGATTTTCATCTGCAAGCCGAGCCGTTTTGCTATCTGTCGGCTCTCAATCATCGTGGTATGTTCGCGTGCTTTCGCCTCATTATATTTCTCAATATCCACCGGTTTGGCTATTCGGTAGATGCGTTTGATGTCGTCAGCCGACTTGAGATTGGCTTTCTTCAACTGTAACTTTACGAGTCGACCTGTGAGTGTAACCACTCCAATGTCGTGCCCGGGATTGGCTTCAACGGCTACAACATCGCCTTTTTTCAGGTCAAGATTGTTCACATTGTGATAATATCCTTTGCGCGTATTCTTGAATTGAACCTCCACAAGGTCTGTGCTTTCAGCATTTCCCGGCACGTCAGCCAACCAGTCATACGTGTTGAGTTGTCGGTTTTGTCGACCGCATCCTTTGTGGCAAAGGCCACGATCACAGCCGCTTGCCAACTTGAATTTCATATTCTTGAAGTCCATTTAGATCTTTACTTTCTGATTAATAAAACTATCATTTGCAGCGCCAAGTCAAAGAAAACAACCTTTGCATTGGCATTCTGCCCTATATCTCGCCGTGCTTTCTGCAACAGATTGCTGATATCTATCACATTGGCTTCGTTGATAAATCTTGCGAACTTGCGGGAGAAGTTCTCTTCTTCCTGCGTCATATAACATAGCTCTGGCTGCTGAAAATTATACATGAAGTTCTCTCTCACCATATTCATGGTATAACTAAGCAGGCGCCGTTGCTTCTCACGTCCATATGTTGCAACGACCTCACTCCATTTTTTAAGTTCCTTGATATTGCGCTGATAAGCCAATCGCATGAGCATAATGAACATGTCAAGAAACTGCCGATTCTCATTACCTGCATCCAGATTTTCAAGCGCCCGCAGCCAGTTTCCGCCTGCAATGCGTGCAATACGATGGGCATTTTCAGCATCAATGGCACGCCGTTCGATAAGTGCCTGCTCCAAAGAAGCGTCATCAATGCGCTTGATGTCTATGCGCTGCGTGCGGCTCTTGATAGTATCAAGCAGCAATTCAGGCTCTTCACAAACCATGATGAACACCGTTTGATGAGGCGGTTCCTCAAGAAGTTTGAGCAACTTATTGGCACATTCCACATTCATTCGCTCTGGTAACCAGATGATACTCACTTTATAACCGCCCTGACTTGACTTGATGCTGAGCTTTCTTGTCAGTTCATCGCTCTCGCCTGCACCTATTAAAGCCTGCTGATTTGCAGCGTCCATAGCGGTCAACCAGGTATCTATGCTGAAATAAGGTGACTTTAAAAGCAGTTCATGCCACTGTTGAGAGAAGTCGTCACTTGTCATCTTATGGTCTGCCGAAGTGCCTGTAGGTTTGATGACAGGATACGTAAAATGCAAGTCAGGATGTTCCCATTTGGCCAGCATAGCCTCTGCGTTTGCAATAGCACGAGGGTCAGAAAGCAATGATTCCTCATCGTTGCGTTCACCTAACAGATAGGAAGCAAAGGCAAGAGCAAGCGCCAGTTTGCCGCTTCCGACAGGCCCACAGAGCATCATTGTGTTAGGAATACGATGTTCTTTCACTAACTCTCGCAGTCGGTTCTTAGCCTCTTTCTGTCCGATTACATCACTGAATTTCATGCTTACAATAGTTCTTTTGCATATTACCGAGCGTCGCTATATCTTCTGCAAAGATAATAAAAAAAATGCAACCAACACAAAATTGAAAGTAAAAGGCAAAGCATATATCACGAATAATGCCATTGACAAGATGATTTTTCTTAGCTAAACACTTGATGAAACAGAATAAATATCGTATTTTTGTAACCCATATTCGTTGACAATGGCAGTACATAATGAACTTGGAAAGATAGGAGAAGACTTCGCAGCTACATATCTTGAGCATGCAGGTTACGGCATTATAGAGCGCGATTGGCGGCAAGGACATCGCGATCTTGACATCATTGCCCGCTCACCTGACGGCACAACGGTGGTCTTTGTGGAAGTGAAAACGCGAGGTTCTGATGTGATTATGCACCCTGACGAGGCTGTAGATGCGCGGAAAATACGCAATCTCGGCCATGCCGCCAATGCCTATGTGAAGGAAAGATTGATATGGGATGACTTGCGTTTCGATTTGATCAGCATCGTTGGAACGGCTCCCGAAAACTTCAAACTCGAACATATTGTGGATGCTTTCAACCCGCTTTTGGTATAATAAACTTGCATATTAAGACAAATGAAAATAAGAGATTGGCTCTTCAGTAAGAAGAAACAGCGGGAAAAACCAGAGGTAATCTGGCTCGAAGAAACCACATCTACCAACGATGAAATACGCAAACTGATGCTTTCGAACAGCCAGAGAATAAGCGTTGTCGTGGCAGATTATCAGCGTTCGGGACGCGGACAGGCTGCAAACCGATGGGAAAGTGAAGCGGGGAAAAACCTGCTTTTCAGTATCATGACACACCCTTTGATGGTTCCGGTGCGTAATCAGTTCCTGCTTTCTATGGCAGGCGGTCTGGCTTTGAAAGAGGTTTTGGATGGCTACACGACTGAAATCACGCTGAAATGGCCCAATGATGTCTATTGGCGTGACCGCAAAATCAGTGGCACTCTGATTGAAACGACGCTCTCTGCAGGCCATATCAAGGACTGCATCTTTGGCATCGGACTCAACGTAAACCAACAAGTTTTCAAGAGTGATGCCCCAAATCCCGTCTCGTTGGCACAGATATCAGGTCACGAAATCGACCGAAAGAAACTGCTTAATGAGCTGCTTTCAGCTTTCGATAAGTATTATTCGTGGATTGAAAACGGGCAATATGGTGACATTTCTGCACTTTATCATGAGGCACTTTATCATCGTCATGGGTTCTATCCCTATCGTGACGTGGCTTCAGGTGAGGTGTTTGATGCTGCAATCATAGAGGTTGAAGACGATGGAACATTAGTCGTCAGAAATCGGGAAGGCGTCATCCGCGAGTATAGGTTCAAGGAGTTGGAAAGCTTGAAAAGCTCTACCCAGCCCTCCTGAAAGAGGGAAACATATCTTCAAGGCATTCGAAATGAAATAAAATATCAATCTAACAAATGACAACGGCACAATAAACAGATGACCATTCTCCTTCAAAAAGCGGTCTAAAAATCGCTTCCACCTCTTACGGAGAGGGGCAGGAGAGGTTGTTCTGGTGCTTTTATTTTATACTAATATGAGGTTCAAACGTATTTTACTTAAGTTGAGTGGTGAGAGTTTGATGGGCGAACAAGGACATGGTATCGACCCCGAGCGTCTGTCAGATTATGCACAACAGATTAAGGAAGCCCATGAAATGGGCGTTCAGATTGGCATTGTGATCGGTGGTGGCAACATCTTCCGAGGCCTTAGTGGAAGTCAGAAAGGCTTCGATCGGGTAAAGGGTGACCAGATGGGAATGTGCGCAACGGTCATCAACTCGTTAGCACTGAGCAGCGCATTGGGTGCGATTGGTGTTAAAACAAAAGTGCTCACAGCTATTCGCATGGAGCCAATCGGAGAGTTTTATAGCAAGTGGAAGGCCATAGAAGCCATGGAATCAGGCTATGTCTGCATCTTCTCTGCAGGCACAGGAAGCCCATATTTCACGACAGACACAGGCAGTTCGCTGCGTGGTATAGAGATTGAAGCCGACGTAATGCTCAAGGGAACACGCGTCGACGGCATTTATACTGCCGACCCGGAAAAGGATAGTAAGGCCACAAAATTCACCGAGATTACCTACGATGAAATTTATATGCGCGGATTGAAAGTCATGGATCTCACGGCCACGACAATGTGTAAGGAAAACCATCTGCCTATCTATGTGTTCAACATGGATGTTTATGGCAACTTGAAACGGGTGTTGAACGGAGAAGAAATAGGTACGTTGGTGCATAATTAGAAACCATCCAGTGCTCCCTTCTCAATGGAGTGAGAGCCAAAGTTTCAGATGATTTTGATGCAATGAGGCTGAATATGGCCTATAGGTCGGGGTGTTTTGCAGCGCAGAAGAGGCAGAATGCTTTGCTGCAAGCAGTTCCAACCCAATTGCATCAACCTTTCAATGGCATTAATTCTATTACAGGGGAAGTGTAAAAGCGCTTCCCCTTTTTCGGTTTCAACCACCGATATAAGTCTTTCTGACAGGCTTCCTAAGAGACAATTGAGAATAATACAGCCCAGAGTTTCATCTCTCTATCAATGTCGAACGCTGCAGATGGCAGGTTAAACCATATCATTTTCCTTCCCTTTCATATGCAAACGAAACGCTATAGGCAGTATTTTCACTTTGTATTATCAAAGCATTCAGAAACTGTTTTCCTTTTCTATATTTTCTTACAGAACTTTTGTTGAATTGCCTCCAATGCTCTCAAAAGCGCTGAAATCTATAAATATTATTTACCGTTTTTAACACTTCGGAGTCACACCAAATAGGAATGAAGTTCTGCTTTCTGCATATCTTTCAAATCATCTGAGGGCTTCAATCATCCTGTTTTTATCTACTTAGTCTGCAATTCCAATCATCATGTGTTGCAATATGACGCAAAACACACCGCTATTTGAGTCAGATTACACTCTAACTTGATACATATTACGGGGTAATTTGACGTAAATCGCATGGCTTTTCAGCGTGATTTCATCTTGCATTTTGTATGAAGTTCTGCAACATTTTGATAGTCAGCATTTTACAAAATGGCCTTAAAACTCGCGTATTTTGAATGGCAATAAATCTTATTTTGAATTTACCAGTGATGTAAGAGCAATTGTAAATATCCTTGATTAAATTTAACATATAATCTGCCTCATAGGATTATGACGAGAAAAACCATACGTCAAGCCATTGCAGGAACAGATGTTTACATAACCGAATGACACGACATATCGGATATTCAAGCCCTCATCTTCCTTGAAACAGCAGCTACAGGCAAATCAACAGCTATCTAAAAACATCTTCATGAGCATGAAAAAAGCCTGTCAGACTGATTAATCTGACAGGCTTTTCCCTTTTTGACAGCCTACAATGGGCATGCACCCATCGGCATGATTACAGCAAAGCCTTGAACTTTTCGTCGAGAATTGCCTTGCTTGCTGCACCTACAAACTTGTCAACAAGCTTGCCATTCTTGAAGAAGAGAATAGTAGGAATGTTGCGAATACCATAGTCTGCTGCTACATCATCATTCTCTTCGACATCGCATTTGCCGACAACGATCTTGCCGTCATACTCTTCTGCAAGCTCAGAAATGATAGGCCCTACCATGCGACAAGGCCCACACCAGGTTGCCCAAAGGTCTACTACCAATGGCAATTCGCCGTTCTTATAACTCTCAATGTTTTGGGTTGTGATTTTAACTTCCATCTTATTTGTTTCTTTTATTAGTAATCTTATATACTTTTGCAAAAGTAATCATTCAGTTTCATAAAAGCAAATGCCATGCCAAAAAGTCTGTTAAAACAGTCGTAAAGACTCATCAGTTGATGTGATAGGACATGGCAGAGTTGCTGTCGACATAGTTCAGGAGTTCTTTGGTGACGTCAACGGTGTGGCTTCGTGAGCGCAGCATCACGCTGACATTATGCTCGCGGTCGATAACCTGCACATAGAGTTGCGCCTTCCCCGGCGTCTTTTCAACTAACGTACTGAGGTCGTTGACGACGGCTTCTGTAAGTACTGTACTGTCAACAGATATGGTAATCTTCTCCAAACGCGTATCTTTGACGGTCTGCATGTACTGAATATCCTGCACACGGAGGTCGTAGAAGTTACTGTCGCGATAGCGTTGTTGGCACTTGGCTGTAATATATACGATGCAACCTTCAGTCAACATACCACGCCAACGCCCCCACTCTTCACCGAAGAAAGCCAATTCTCCGCTGCCTTCGAAATCCTCCAAAGTGACAAAACCGCATGGTTTCCCATTCTTGGTAAACTTGGATTTCACCCCTGTTACAATGCCACCAATAGAGATTTCCTCTTTCTTGGCAAGCTCTTCTTTCTTATCTATCTCCACACAATGCGTGTTACACATCGACTTCAAGATAACCCCATACTCGTCTAAAGGGTGTGCACTGAGGTAAATTCCTACCAAATCACGCTCGCGATTGAGCCTTTCAATCGTGCTCCAATCCTCTGCATTGCCGGGAACCGGACGTGAAATCTCGACTGCACTCTCGCCTCCGAAGAGCGAGTTCTTGGCTTCTCGCTGCTCTTGCTGATAGAGCTGACCATAGCGAACAAGCGTATCAAGGAACACATCTCCTTTCATTCCTGCTGCGAAATATTGCTCACGGCGGAATTCAAAGCCATCGAAACCGCCGCTCAAAGCCAGAGATTCAAATGCTTTTCGATTGACACAACCATAATCAACACGTTCAGCGAAGTCATAGATATCCTTATATGGGCCATTAGTTTCGCGCTCTTTAACGATTGACTGGGCTGCCGTCTCGCCCATTCCCTTAATGGCAGAGAGGCCAAAACGTATTTCGCCTTTCTTGTTTACACCGAATTCTGAGTAGCTTTCATTGACATCCGGGCCGAGCGTTGCTATCTTCATGCTCTGGCATTCCTCCATGAGTTTGGTGATTTCGGTTATCTGACTGAAACGCCGAGTCATAAGTGCTGCCATGTATTCAGCAGGATAATGCGCCTTCATATAGGCTGTCTGATAGGCTACCCACGAATAACATGTGGCATGAGACTTGTTGAATGCATAGGAAGCGAACTTCTCCCAGTCACCCCAAATCTTTTCCAACACCTTCGGATCATGCCCATTTTCCTGTCCCTGCTTAATGAATTTAGGCTTCATCGCATCAACAATGGCCTTCTTTTTCTTACCCATCGCCTTACGAAGGGCATCGCTTTCACCTCGTGTGAAGTTAGCCAATTGACGCGAAAGCAACATCACCTGCTCCTGATACACAGTGATACCGTAAGTGTCCTTGAGGTATTTCTCCATGCAAGGAATATCATATGTCACTAAAGTTGGGTCGTTCTTACGCTTGATAAAATCAGGAATATAGTCCATTGGACCAGGCCGATAGAGGGCATTCATGGCGATAAGATCCTCGAAAACCGTAGGATGCAGTTCACGAAGATACTTCTGCATGCCCGGTGACTCAAACTGGAATGTACCGATAGTACGGCCCTGTTGATAGAGCTGATAGGTCAGTTCGTCATCTATGGGGATATTATCAAGGTCGATATCATCACCAACAGTCTTCTTAACAACCTTGCAGGCTTCCTTTAACTCCGACAGAGTCTTGAGTCCAAGGAAGTCCATTTTGATGAGTCCGGTAGACTCAATGACATGCCCATCGTATTGTGTTACGGCAGTTTTCAAGCCTGGAAAATCGGGATCATCAGCCGTTGAAACTGGTACCCAGTTGCTGATCGGGTCACGACAGATAATGAAACCACAGGCATGAATACCCGTTCCGCGCACCGTTCCCTCAAGCATTTTAGCATATTTGATTGTGTTTCGCTCGCGTGGGTCCTGTGAAACTTCGGCCTCACGGAGTTCAGGTGTGCACTTAATGGCATTCGTAAGATTCATCTTCAAGCCGTCGGGCAGACGGTCAGGGATAGCTTTACAGAGGAAATTCGATTTGTCCAAAGGCAGTCTTTCCACGCGCGCGACGTCCTTGATAGAGTTCTTTGTGGCCATACTTGCATAAGTAATGATATGCGCGCAGTTCTCATGCCCGTACTTATCCATTACCCATCGCAACACCTTTCCACGTCCATCATCATCAAAGTCGGTATCAATATCGGGAAGATTCACACGATCTGGATTGAGAAAACGCTCAAACAGAAGGTCGTATTTCAAGGGGTCTATCTTCGTAATTCCCAAGCAATAAGCTACCACGGAGCCTGCTGCAGAGCCACGCCCAGGGCCAACCATGACACCCAAATCAGTGCGGGCAGCGTTGATAAAGTCTTGAACTATAAGGAAATATCCCGGGAACCCCATGGTCTTCATCACGTGAAGTTCGAAGTTAATATGCTCGCGGACATTGTCCGGAACAGGGTCTCCATAAAGCCTCTTTGCACCATCATAGGCTAATTTTGCAAGGTAGTCGGCCTCAAACTTGATGCGATAAATCTTATCATATCCACCAAGACGGTCAATGACTTTCTGCCCTTCTTCCTGAGAAAGTGGGTTTTCTCCATTTTCATCAGATGTGAATTCCCTGTAAAGATCAGCCTCCGTAAATTTCTTTCTCCACCCTTCTTCTGTACCGAAAGACTCTGGAATTGGGAAGAAAGGCATGATAGGGCCATGCTCTATGCTGTAGAGTTCGACCTTATCAAAGATTTCAAGCGTGTTCGATAAAGCCTCGGGAACATCTGAAAAGATATCGTTCATCTCCTCACGAGTCTTGAACCATTCCTGTTTGCTATAGCGCATACGGTTTGGATCATCGAGATCTTTACCCGTAGAAAGACATAACAAATGGTCGTGAGCTTCGGCAGTTTCCTTGTCTTCGAAATGCACATCATTCGTACAGATGACCTTAATGCCATACTCTTTAGCAAATTCCAACAACACTTTATTGGCTTTCTGCTGCAGCGGGAAGGCTTCACGATTGGCCAGAATTGTAGGATCTTTCACCTCATGACGCTGCAATTCGAGGTAATAGTCATCACCGAAAACACGATGATACCATTCACAAGCCTCGCGTGCTCCTTCCAAATCGTCCTTGATTATCTTTGAAGGTACCTCGCCGGCAATACAAGCTGAACACACAATCAGGTCTTCGTGATACTTCTCAAGCTCTACTCTATCCGTACGCGGACGGTAATAATAGCCCTCCATCCACGACTTGCTGACTAACTTTATAAGGTTCTTATAGCCGTTATAGTTCTTGGCCAACACGATAAGATGATAGCCGGAGTTGTCTCCATGCTCTTTAACTTTATCCTGAAGTCTATGCCGTGCCACGTACATTTCACAGCCAAGGATAGGCTTGAAAGGTTCAAGTCCATCGGCTTTCCGCTTTTTATTGACGCCGGCACAATAGTCGGCAAACTCCTTGATGCCGAACATTACACCGTGATCCGTAATCGCCATACCCTTCATTCCGTTTTCGACAGCCTTATTTACAAGGTTAGATATCTTGGACTGGCCGTCAAGAACCGAATAATAAGTATGGACATGTAGGTGAATAAAGTCTTGCATAAGATAATAATTTGGGTTGCTAAGGTACTGCAAAAAAAGAGGAATACAAAATAAAACAAGGTTTTTTATTTTAGATATTTGCTCATAAAACAAAAAATAATTACCTTTGCGATGAATTAGTATCTATTCCAATAGACTATGATTAAGAAGATAAAGAAATTTAAGAAAATACGTATTCACCGCGAAGGGACCGATACCCTTCTCTACAGTTTCATAGCCTACGCAGCGCTTGCACTACTATTGTTTCGGTTAGACAACAAGCTCTTTTTCTGGTCATTCCTAATTATTTTCGGTTCAGTTTATGCCATTGTGCTCAACTTCTACCGTTGTCCTGTGCGCTGTTTCTCTGAAACTGACGAGACAGAAAAGGTTGTTGTAGCCCCTGCCGACGGCAAGATTGT
Source organism: Prevotella sp. HMSC077E09 (assembly GCF_001814685.1). Lineage (NCBI taxonomy): Bacteria > Pseudomonadati > Bacteroidota > Bacteroidia > Bacteroidales > Prevotellaceae > Prevotella > Prevotella sp. HMSC077E09. The sequence goes on from NZ_KV817539.1 coordinate 11,062, forward strand.
CGTTATAGAAGAAGTAGATGAGAACGAATATTTCCATGATCGCCGCCTGATGATCAGCATATTCATGAGCCTTTTCAATGTTCATGCCAACTGGTTTCCTGTTGATGGCAAGGTGAAATTCGTGCGCCACCAAGACGGGAACTATCATAAAGCCTGGCTTCCCAAGGCAAGTGAGGAGAATGAACGCGCTGACACAATGATCACTACTCCCGAAGGAGAGGACATTCTGTGTCGTCAGATAGCCGGAGCCATGGCACGTCGCATCGTCACCTATGCCAAAGAAGGTGAAGACTGCTATATTGACGAGCACCTTGGATTTATCAAATTAGGAAGCCGTGTCGATGTATTTCTGCCCATTGGAACCGAAGTTTGCGTGAAAATGGGACAGACTACGATAGGTGACCAAACGATTATTGCCAAACTGAAATAATGGGTATTAAGAAACATATTCCAAATAGTATCACCTGCTGCAACCTTATTTCGGGATGCATAGCCACGACGTTTGCCTTCGCCGGAGACGCTAAAATGGCCCTTCTCTGGATTATCATCGGTGCAGTATTCGACTTCTTCGACGGCATGTCAGCACGTTTGTTGCACGTGTCATCTCCCATAGGCAAGGAACTTGACTCGTTAGCCGACGATGTTACATTCGGCGTTGCTCCTGCCACAATTCTATTCTCCGAGTTGTCTGTTCTGGAGTATCCCGGAGTTCTTTTCGGCATAAAAGACTACATCCCTTACGTTGCTTTTCTCATGGCAGCATTCTCCGCTTTGCGCCTTGCAAAGTTCAATCTCGATGAAAGACAAACCACTTCATTCATCGGTTTACCCACACCAGCCAACGCATTGTTCTGGAGTTCACTCATTGTCAGCAATCCTTCATGGCTCGAAAGCTCGCCTTATTCCATATTCATCCTCTTGATGATGCTTGCCGTCAGCTGCTATCTGCTCGTGTCAGAACTGCCGATGTTTGCCTTGAAGTTCAAGCAGTGGGGGTGGAAAGGAAATGAAGTGAAATACTGTTTTGCAGTACTTTCCATTGTCTGCCTTGCTGTTTTCGGACTTCTCGAAGCCTGGTGGATTATCATTACCCTTTATCTTGTCGGCTCAGTTTTGCTTTGGTTGAAGAATAAAGCATGACAACCAACTTCACTTTTCAACACACCTATATAATTAAGGAGGGATAGACGATGTTCTTATTCAAGTTTATATTTCTGCTTTTCATAGTACTCTTCATATTCATCTTGCTGACAGCTTTTCGCTTCATCAATACGTTCCGAAACAATATCAACAGATACAATCAACGTGCACAAGACTTCGGTCAGCGACAACAGAATGCACAACGACGCCGCACCTACGGTGACAGGGAACAAGTGTTCGACACACGTGAACCCGAGGAAGCCAACAAGAAGATATTCAAAGAAGATGAAGGTGAATATGTAGATTACGAAGAAGAGAAGTAAATCCTCATCAACTCTGTAAGCTTTCTATGCCCGAAAGAATGCTAAGCAGGCAGAAAGATTAATGAGCGTAAACAGAGAAGGAGGCACAAGTGCCCAACGACGAAATCCTTTCCTATAGAAGCTGCAAGCCCAGAATGCACCGATATAAATCAAGAAAGTATAAGCGTTGGCCAATATAAACAAAGCCACAGCCTTCCAAGAAACGCCTGGTGCATCAAAGAAAAAGATGGTTACAAAGATCACCAACGGTGATATTAATTGCGGACTCAATGCAAACAACTTCAACCAAACTGGCACATCAGAGTTCCGCTTCAAAAAGAAATAAATGCAAATTGCATGTAATGCGAGGATAATTGTCATTCTGCCTTCTTCTGTTAGGTCTTTAATAATACTGCAAATTTAGTAAAAAAACACAGAAACAAATGCCTTTTTGACAGGAAAGATAAAAAGAACAGTCCGCTATCATCAGTTGGGGTTTCTTGCTGTTCCTCCTTAGTTCCGACATATCCTTACCTGTTTTGGCAGTGGATTCAAGCAGGTAAATATCATCAGGACGATTGGACTGTATTTGTACTGAACTGAAACTATCTCCAAAAATCAAACGGGAAACAACCGAATACCATTGGTGTACAAAGAACTTTACAGTGCAAACGGATTATAAGTTAAATCTTATCAAGGAACTTTACAAATGTTCTCGCATAGCTCTCGTATTTGAAATGAAAGACTATCCCGCTCTAAATACGGGCTGTATTTTGGCAGTTTATAACGCATTGGCTATCAGAATATTGCAAAAATCAACACAAAATAAAGACTAAAATAACACTGAAATTCCATGCAATCTACGTCAAATCATCTCACCATCAGACTTAAATCACTGCGCTTTTTGAGGCAAATAGCAGCATCAAACACCTTAGTTCGGATAAGCAATTGAAACTATTCAAAAGCAAAGATTTATCCCCAATTCGGGTAATCCATATCTGTTTGCATAATCATTTGACATAGATTACTCTGCTTTTTGACTCAAATCACCATGCAACTTGCGTCACTTTACGCCGTAAAATGACGCAAATAAGCATGCGTTCTATACCCTGTCGTGTAGTAATCTCCACCCTATTGTTTCATCGTAATAACCATGTGGCAAGATAACAGGCGAGAGGTGGGAGGGCAACTCGGTACGAGTTGTGCTTTTGAAAGCCCCACGTCGGCGAGCGAAGTGAGTCTACGTGGGGATAAAATGGACGTATGAAATGAACCTGGAACGGGTTCAGCTTTTTCGTATCCGCCACGTAATTGGAAGAAGCAAAACCCGTACCGGGTTTGAAAACCACGCGTTA
>NZ_KV817539.1:13958-17407 GCF_001814685.1 Prevotella sp. HMSC077E09
AGATTTAGGCAGAAGTTCAGTTACCAAAGCATTACCCGATTTTGCGACAGGTAACGATGAAGCAATATTCGGTAACTGAATTATTTTCGCTCGTGTGGCTGTTGCTGCTGTCGGCAGTTTTCTGCATAAGTGAGGAACGCTTTGATTTTGGTAATTTTGCCACAAAACATCAAAGCGTATGAAACACGAAAAAATGAAGGTGTTGCTCTACCTCAAAAAGAGCGGTCTTGACAAGTCGGGCAAGGCTCCTATTATGGGACGCATCACGCTTGGAAGGAGTGTTGCGCAGTTCAGTTGTAAACTATCCTGCAACCCCGAATTGTGGAATCCACGAGAGAACAGAATGGACGGCAAGAGTCGTGAGGCGGTGGAGATAAACGGCAGGTTGGAGAATTTGCTGTTGTCTGTTCAGTCGGCTTATCAAGCCTTACTTTCCAAAGGTTGCCCATTTGATGCAATCGATGTAAAGGAACAGTTTCAAGGTAGTGTGCAGACACGATGCATGCTCATTGAAAGGCTGGACATGCTCATTAAGGAGAAGGAAAGCCATGTTGGTACAGACATCAAGGAAGGAACCATACACGGCTATCACTCTACCCGAATTCATTTGCAGAAGTTTATTCAACGGAAATACAAGGTAACAGACTTGGCTTTCTCACAGCTCACAGAGAACTTTATTTATGAGTTTGGGCAGTATTTCTTAGGTGAGTGCGGTTTTCAAGAAAGCACATTCTATAATGCAGCCACGCATTTGAAGACGGTATGCAGGTTGGCTTACCGTGAGGGATTGGCTGATGTACTTCTATTTGACAAAGCTAAAATCAGCAAGGGCGACAAGAGACTGCCCAAAGCATTGGACAAGGAAGCATTAGACAAATTGAAGGCTCTCAACTTGGAGGACTTGGAGGAGGATATGGAAACGGCAAGGGATATTTTCCTCTTTGCCTGTTATACAGGTGCTGCTTATTGTGATTTGATGGGACTTGGCAAGAAGCATCTTTTCCGTGATGACGAGGGAAGTTTATGGTTGAAGTTCAACCGCCACAAGACAGGCGTACTATGCCGTATCAAACTGCTGCCCCAAGCCATAAGGCTGCTGGAGAAGCTCCACAGCGATGGAAGGGAAACATTGCTCCCTTTCATGGGATATGCCACCTACCAGTCATACTTGAAAGCCCTACGGCTTCGTGTGGGTATCTCGTTTCCCTTTACCACACATACGGCAAGACACACCTTTGCCACGCTTATCACGCTTGAGCAAGGAGTGCCAATAGAAACGGTGAGCAAGATGCTCGGACATAGCAACATAAGTATGACCGAGCGTTATGCAAAGGTTACACCCCAAAAACTCTTTGAGGAGTTTAATCGTTTCCTTTCTTTCACGGAGGATATGCAGATGAGTATTTAGCAATAGACATATTAAAACTAAAATCATTATGAGAAGTACATTCAAGATACTGTTCTATATCAACAGACAGAAAACTAAGGCAGACGGCAATACCGCCATTCTCTGCCGTATCACCATCGACGGAAAGAACACAACTATTAGCACAGACGAAGAGTGCAATCCCTCCGAGTGGAACACCAAACAGGGTTTGACAACCAATAGGAAGACCAACCAAAGAATCAATGAGTTCAGGGAATTAGTAGAGAAAACCTATCGGGACATACTGACGAGGGAAGGAGTGGTAAGCGTGGAACTTATCAAGAACTGTTTGCAAGGCATTGCCACCAATCCGACAACCCTTCTTGCTATGAGCAAGGCTGAACTGCAATCCGCCAAAGAGTCAGTAGGTAAATCAAAGACTGAAGGAACTTATCAGAACCTGTACTACTCGGACAAGATGCTCATGGAGTTTGTCAAGGACAGAGGAAATGAGGACATTCCCATTACTGCCATCACGGAGGAATTGTTCGAGGAGTTTCGTTTCTTCTTGAAGAAGCGTGAATATGCCGCATCGACCATCAATCGTTACCTTTGTTGGCTGAGGAGACTGATGTTTAGGGCAGTGAGCCAAAGAATAATCCGCTGCAATCCCTTTGAGAACGCCAAGTATGAGAAAGAGAAAAATAAGATTCGCTTTCTGCAAAAGAGCGAGGTAATGAAACTCATGTCAATGAAGATGAACGATAGAGAATCGGAACTGGCACGACTGATGTTTGCTTTTTCCTGTTTCACGGGCATGGCAATCGCTGATATGGAAACGTTGCAATATAGGCATATCCAAACGGCAGCGGATGGACAGAGGTATATCCGCAAAGAGAGACAGAAGACAAAGGTCGAGTTCATCGTACCACTGCATCCCCTAGCTGAAGCCATCATCAGCCATTGCTGGAACGAGCAGGAAAGAAACGAAGAACTGCAGGCGGTGAAAGAAAAAGGCAATAGCCTTATCTTCCAACCTCATTGCAGCCGTAGCGTGATAGATGTCAAATTGAGTATCGTGGGCAAGGCTTGTGGCATTAGGGAGAGATTGTCGTTCCACGTCGGTCGCCACACTTTCGGCACGATGACTCTTAGCGCAGGTATTCCCATTGAGAGCATTGCCAAGATGATGGGGCATGCCTCCATATCAAGTACTCAAGTATATGCGCAGGTGACAGACAGCAAGATTTCTGAAGATATGGACAGGCTCATAGACAAGTACAAAGCAAAGGACAAAAATACCACAAATGTAAATATGGAAGCAGCAACAGACACAAAGACAATTCCGCTTGTTGTCAAATCAAATGGTAGAAAGGAGGAAACAGTATGAATGCGAACAATAACTGCCAAGGAAAGACAGGCGCAAATAGTCTGCGTAGTTATTTTGATTGGGACTGCAATATGCAGGTTATCCGCAAGGGAAACGGGAAGATTGCCATGACAGAGAGTGAACTCGTGAAATTCTTCGGTGTAACGTGGAGAAAACTCAACTATAGGTTGCAAACAATAATAAAATCCTCAAACCTGCATCCTGGTGAAAGGAGTGCAGGAGAGGAGAAAATCGTTATCAATGGACAGTTCAAAGGCTATGTACCGCTATATCCATTTCCTATCATCATCGTTCTGTCCTTTATGTTAGACAGCACGGAAACTCATTTGTTCAGAAAGCATATCTGTCAGGAATTGCAGAATACTGCATTCGTAATAATACCGATATTTTTGTTTAACAATACAGATAACTGATTACTATTTTTTTTCTTTCACTGATTACATCTTACTACATAACTACACTAAGGAGTAAAATAGTGAAAGAAAAGAAATACTGTAGTACGTAAGAGGATTTTCCTGCTACTACTTAAAAACTACATATTACATCTTTTTATAATCTTTCAATAAAAGCATACTATTTGTTATTATATTCGTATCTTTGTGTCATGAAGTTACGAAAAGAGTGTAATTTATTGGAACTGAGCGTAGGTTAATTGCTCATGATAGTAATAGGTTACGATTTAGTTAGTTATCT